>CAXRFJ010000403.1:0-4913 GCA_964229475.1 Rubrivirga sp. | reverse complement strand
CGTCGTAGCGCGTTTGGATCTTTTTGAGCAGCGCCGCCTCTTCGTCTGCAGATAATTCCTTTCCTGACCGCTCTGCCGCTGCTTTCTGAATTTGAAGCAGCGTCTTGGCGGCCTGCTGACCACCCATTACCGCAATCCGGGCAGTAGGCCAGGCACAGATCATGCGGGGGTCGTAAGCTCTTCCACACATGGCATAGTTGCCCGCTCCATACGAGTTGCCTACGATCACGGTGAACTTGGGGACGACAGAGTTTGAAACGGCATTGACCATTTTGGCGCCGTCCTTGATAATTCCTCCGTGCTCGGCTCGCGAGCCAACCATGAATCCGGTGACGTCCTGGAAAAAGACCAGCGGGATCCGCTTCTGGTTGCACTGCATCACGAACCGCGCCGCCTTGTCGGCCGCGTCGCCGTAGATCACGCCGCCGATCTGCATCTCGGCGGCCCTCCCCTTCGGCGCCTTCGCGCGGACGACCTGCCGCTGGCTCGCGACGATCCCGACGCTCCACCCGTCGAGGCGGGCGTAGCCGCACACGAGCGTCTGCCCGTAGCCGGCCTTGACCTCCGTCCACGAGTCGGCGTCGACGATGCGCGCCAGCAGCTCGCGCGTGTCGTACGGTTGCTGGCGGCTCTCGGGGAAGACGCCGAACAGCTCGTCGGCGTCGAAGGCGGGCGCCTCGGGCGTGCCGCGGGTAAAGCCGAAGCGGGGGAGCGGCCCCAGCCCGGCCACGAGGTCGCGGACCGTCGCGAGGCACGTCTCGTCGTCGGGCATCTTGTACTCGCAGACGCCCGAGATGTCGGTCTGCGTGGTCGCCCCGCCCAGCGTCTCGGCGTCCGTCTCCTCGCCGATGGCGGCCTGCACGAGGAACGGCCCGGCCAGGAAGACCGAGCCCGTGCCGTCGACGATCAGGCTCTCGTCGGACATGATGGGGAGGTAGGCCCCGCCGGCCACGCAGCTCCCCATGATGGCCGCGATCTGCGGGACGCCGAGCGCCGAGAGCTTGGCGTTGTTGCGGAAGATCCGCCCGAAGTGGTCGCGGTCCGGGAAGATCTCGTCCTGCATCGGCAGGAACACGCCGGCCGAGTCGACGAGGTAGAGGATCGGGACGCGGTTCTCGAGGGCGATCTCCTGGGCCCGGAGGTTCTTCTTGGCCGTGATCGGAAACCACGCGCCAGCCTTCACTGTGGCGTCGTTGGCCACGATCATGCAGAGCCGCCCGCTCACGGGGCCGAGCCCCATGACGGTCCCGCCAGCCGGGCAGCCGCCCTCGTCCTCGTACATCCCGCGCCCCGCGAATAGCCCGATCTCCCGGAAGGCGGCCGGGTCGTCGAGGAGCGCGTCGATCCGCTCGCGGGCGGTCAGCTTGCCCCGGGCGTGCTGGCGCTCGATGGCCCGGGTGCCCCCGCCTCGGCGGACCTCGGCGGCCTGCTGCTCCAGCGCCTCGAGCTGGCGCCGGTGGAAGGCCACGCGGGCCTCGTAGGCCTCCCGCCGGGGCCCGTCGTCGGGCGCGGGCGAGCCGAGGGGGAACGGGCGGTCGAGCGGGTCGGTCTCGGACATGGGCGCGGGGGAGGGGCCGGAAAGCTAGCGGGGCCCGGAAGCGCTTCGGGCGAAGACGGCGCGGACCACCGACCGCGGACGACGGACCCCGGCGCGGGGTTCGGCCCCGCCCGCCCCGGCGCCGAGGCGGGCGGACACACAAGCGGCGCGCCCCGGTCTCGGAGCGCGCCGCACAGTCGGGGCCGGTCTCGCGGCCGGAGCGTCGCCCTAGAGGAAGGCCGACATCTTGCGCATGATGAGCTGGCGGTCCTCGCCCGTCTGGGAGTGGATGAGGTTGACCATCTGGCCCAGGTTGCCCCGCGCCTTCTTCATCTCGGACTCGTCGAGGTCGCCCCAGGTCGAGAGGATCTGCGCCTTCATGCGCTCCCAGTTGTCGGTCATGCGCTGCTTGCCCATGGTGCTTCGTGGCTGTGTCCGGCCCGGACGGTGAACGTTCGTGTGTAGGGAATGTACGGCCTGGAGCCGCTTCCAGACAACGAATCCCGTGCTGAGGCTCGTGCCCCGGCCGCCCCAACCGCCCGCTACAGCTCGACTTCGAGCCCCTCCGTGGCGAGGCCCGTCTCGGCGAACCGCTCCCGGGCGAGCCCGCAGATCCGGCCCAGCGCGTCGTCGTCGTGCGACGGGTCGTGGTGGAACAGGAGGAGCTGGCGGACCTCGGCGCGGGTCGCCAGGGCCGTCGCGTGCTCCCAGGTCGTGTGGCCCCAGCCCCGGCGGAGGGCGTACTCGTCGGGCGTGTACTGGGCGTCGGAGATGAGGAGGTCCGCGCCCTGCGAGACCTCGCGGAGCCCCTCGTCGTGGGCCGCCGAGCCGTGCTCGTAGTCGGTCGCGTAGACGACGGCCACCCCGTCGGCCTCGATCCGGAAGCCGTGGGCGCCCTGCGGGTGGTTCACCGGGAACGGCCGGACCGTCATCGGGCCGACCTCGTACGCCTCGCCGTGGCGGACGCGGACGGTCTCGGTCTCCGCGGCGAGGTCGCCGAAGGTGACCGGGAAGTACGGCGACGTCATCTGGCCCCGGAGCAGCGAGTGGATCCGGTCGTCGTCGGTGGCGGCGTAGAACCGGACCGTCTGGCCCGGCGCGTAGAGCGGGGCGAAAAAGGGGAGGCCCTGGAGGTGGTCCCAGTGGAAGTGCGAGAGGGCGAGGTGGACCTCGCCGGGCTCGCCGGCGGCCTCGGCCGCGAGGGCGTAGCCGAGCCCGCGGATGCCGGTGCCCGCGTCGAGCACGAGCGCCGTCCCGTCGGCCGCGCGGACCTCCACGCACGCCGTGTTGCCGCCGACGCCGAGGAACCCGGCGTCGGGCGTCGGGATCGAGCCGCGGACGCCCCAGAAGCGGACGGTCAGGCGGGGAGACTCGGAGGGGGAGGGGGACATCGGCGGGAGGGGACTCGCAATCGGTCGCGGGGGCGGCCTCGAGGGCGTCGCTAGAGGTGGTATCGGCGGAGCCCGACGACGGTCTCCAGGAACACCACCTTCAGGACGGCCGCGACGGGCACGCCGAGCGCCATCCCCATGACGCCGGCCACGCGGCCGCCCACGAGGATCGCCAGGAGCACCATGACCGGGTGCATCGAGACGTTCTTGCCCGTGATCCACGGCTGGAACACGACGTTCTCGATCGTCTGCAGGACCACGAACAGGATGAGGACCGCCGCGACCTGCGACGTCCCGCCCGTCGTCACGATCGAGACGACGACGCAGAGCGCGGCCGAGACCACGAACCCGACGTACGGGACGAAGTTGGCGAGGCCCGTCACGAGCCCCAGCACGAGGTAGTAGTCGACGCCGAGGAGGCCGAGCCCGAGCGCCGTCGAGGCGCCCACAAGGACGGCGATGAAGGCCTGCCCGCGGAGGTAGCCGCCGAGGTGCGCGTCGGCCTTGTAGAACACGGTCATCGCGAACTCGAAGTACCGGTTCGGGACGACGGACAGGAGCCGCTTCCGGAGCGTCGGGCCGTCCTTCAGGAGGGCGAACAGGACGAACGGGACGATGAACGCGTTGCCCATCGTCTCGAGGGCGTCGGGGACGTAGCCGATGAGGGGGCCGGTGTCGGCGCGGATCGCGGCGCGGACAGATGTGACGAGGCCGAGGTCGCTGGGCTCGACGAACCCGAGCTTCGAGGCCAGCGCGGCCTCCATGTCGCGGACCAGCCCGAGCAGCTCGCCGCTCTCCCAGCGCCTCTGGAGCGAGCCGAGCTGGTCGAGCACGGCCGGCAGCGCGAGGGCGACCACGAGGCCGGTGACGGCGAGGAGCACGGCGATGACGAGCGTCGTCGCCTGCGTCCGGCCCATGCCGCGCCGCTCGAGGCCGTTGACGAGCGGGACCAGGAGGTAGGCGGCCACGGCGCCGAGCACGATCAGCCCCGCGATGTCGCTGGCCACGGCGACGAGGGCGACGACGCCCGCGAGCGTGAGGAGCCAGACCCAGCGGCTGAGCTGGCTGGCGGGGACCGGCGGCGCCGCGGCGGCGTCGGGCGGGCCGGCGGGGCGGGGGGCCGGCCTCGGGGCCGGGGCGGCCTCGGCCGGGGGCGCCTCGGCGAGCGTCTCAGCCATCCCCGTCGGCGACGCCCGCGGCCTCGCGGAGCTCCTCGCACTCGCGCGTCAGCGCCTCGACCTCGTCCGAGACCTCGACGAGGCGGAGGCCCACGAGCCGCGCCAGCGACAGGAGCACCTTCACGCCGAGCCGCGGGTTCCGGTCGAGGAGGCTCAGGAGGTCCGGCTGGAACAGGCTGAGGAGCGTGCAGTCGGTCTTGGCCCGCGCCGTCGCCGTCCGGATCACCTCGTTGAGCAGGGCGATCTCGCCGAAAAAATCGCCGTCGACGAGCTCGACCAGCTCGCGCCCGCTCGGCTCGGACTGGATCGAGACGGCCCCGCGCACGATGATGTACATCCCCAGCCCCGGCTCGCCCTGGATGAAGATGGACTCGCCGGCGACGTAGTCGCGGCGGTGGAGCAGCCGCTGGACGGCGTCGAGCTCGCGCGAGGTGAGGTCCTCGAACAGGGGGACCGCCCCGAGGAGGTCGTCCTCGTTGGCGCCGGAGGCGCCGCCGAGCAGGCTCTTCCAGAGGCTTTGCATGGGCGTGGCGAGGGGGAGGGCCGCCTGTACGACGGGGAGGCCGGACCTGATCCGCCGCCGTTCGTAGCCTTCCCCCGAGGCCCTGCTCCCCGCCCCCGACTCCCATGACGCGCCGCCTCCCGCTCCTCGTCGCCCTCCTCGGGCTGACGGCCCTCCCCGCCTGCGACACCGAGACGCCCGGCCCGCCGCCGGGCTCGGCGACCTACCAGGGCGTCGACGTCGAGGCCGAGGGCGACGCCGCCCTCACCGTCGAGGCGGACGGGCTCCTCGTCTCCGGGCTCGGC
>CAXRFJ010000402.1:0-2483 GCA_964229475.1 Rubrivirga sp. | reverse complement strand
CCCCTCGGTCGCCGCGTTCGGCGTCGACCGGCTACCGTCGGCCATCCTCCTGGGACCGGACGGCGCGGTCGTCGCCCGGGGCGGGCGGCTCCGCCACGACCTCCTCTGGCCCACCGTCGAGGCGGCCCTCGCCGCCGACCGCCCCGATGCCGACGCACCCTGACCCACTCGACCTGATCCGCCAGGGCTTCGAGGCGCTCGACGCGTGGGAGGCCGGCTTCGGCGCCGCCGAGCCCGCGCCCGTGACGGCCGTCGACGCCGACCGGCTGGCGGGGGCCGTGGACGAGTACCTCGGCCGGCTGACGGCGCCGCCGCGCGGGAAGCGGCCGGGGATGTACCCGTTCGGCCACCCGCGCTACGCGGGGCAGATGCTGAAGCCGCCGCACCCGGTCGCGCTCGCGGCCTACGCCATCGCCGCTCGCATCAACCCGAACAACCACGCCCTCGACGGCGGCCCGCCGACGAGCGAGATGGAGAAGGAGGTCGTCGCCGACCTCGCGGCGATGTTCGGCTTCGACACGCCCCTCGGGCACCTCACGGGCGGGGGCACGGTCGCGAACCTCGAGGCGCTCTTTATCGCACGGGAGGAGACGGGCGGGAAGGCGATCGCCGTCAGCCGGGAGGGCCACTACACGCACGCCCGGATGGCCGGCGTCCTCGGCGTCGAGTGCGTCGTGGTGGACGCCGACGACCGGGGGCGGATGGACCTGGGGGCGCTGGAGGACGCGCTCCGGACGGGCGCCGTCGGCACGGTCGTGCTCACGGCGGGGACGACCGGGCTGGGCGCCGTCGACCCGATCCACGAGGCGATCCCGCTGTGCCGGCGCTACGGCGCGCGCGTCCACGTCGACGCGGCCTACGGCGGCTTTTTCCGCCTGGTCGCGGACGGAGCCGACGTGCCCGCCGGGTTCCCGGTCGCCCCTTTCCGCGCCATCGCCGAGGCGGACTCGGTCGTGGTCGACCCGCACAAGCACGGGCTCCAGCCGTACGGCTGCGGCGCGGTCCTCTTCGCCGACCCGGCCGTCGGGCGCCACTACCGCCACGACTCGCCCTACACCTACTTCACCTCGGCCGACCTCCACCTCGGCGAGATCAGCCTCGAGTGCTCGCGGGCCGGCGCCGCCGCCGGCGCGCTCTGGCTGACGCTGAAGGCGCTGCCGCTGGCCCCCGACGACGGTCTCGGCCCGGTCCTCGCGTCCGCCCTCCGGGCCGCCCGCGCGTTCCACCGGCACGTCGACGCCGCCGAGCACCTCGCGCCGATCCTCCCGCCCGAGACAGACATCGTCGTCTACGCGCCCGTCGCCGACGACCTGGCTGCGCTCGACGCCCGCGCCGCCGCGGTCTTCCAGCGGGCGATGGACGACCCCGAGGACCCCGTCTTCGTCGGCCTCTACCGGCTCGGCGCCGACCGCCTCCGCCGGCGGTTCCCCGACCTCGGGGGCGCCGCCGACGCCGCGCGCGTGCTCCGGAGCGTGCTCATGAAGCCCGAGCACGAGGCGTGGGCCGAGCGCCTCGTCGCCCGCCTCGACGCGCTCGCGGGCGGCCTCGCCGGCTGAGCGCGGGGCCAATTGCCCGGGAATGCGTCCGCGCCGGGTTGCGGCGGCGGCCTCGGCACGGGCACCTTCCGGCTTTCGACTCCCCGACTCCCGTGGCGCATTCCGATTCCCGCACCGACGTCCTCGCCGGCCGGCACCCCGTCCGCGACGCGCTTGACCTGGCTGACGGCCGGATCGAGAAGGTGTACCTCCAGAAGGGCGTCCACGGGAGCGCGATCGACGGGATCCGCCGCGCGGCGAAGGCGGCCGGCGTGCCCGTCCAAATGGTGCCGAAGCCGAAGGTCGACTCGCTCGCCCCGCAGGCCGAGCACCAGGGCGTCGTGGCCGTCGTCGCGCCCGTCGCCTACGCCGACCTCGACGAGATGCTGGCCGGCATCGCGCCGACGCTCGACGTGGTCCGCGAGACGAAGCCGGTGCTCGTCGCGCTCGACGAGGTCGAGGACCCCCGCAACTTCGGGGCGATCCTCCGGAGCGCCGTCGCCGCCGGGACCGCCGGCGCCGTCGGGCCCGAGCGCCGGATGGCCCCGCTCTCGGCCGTCGCCATCAAGGCGAGCGCCGGGACGGCCCTCCAGATCCCCGTCGCCCGCGTGGCCAACCTCGTCGACGCCATCCAGCAGCTCAAGGAGCGCGGCTACTGGGTCGTGGGGCTGGCCGACGACGCGGACGGCGACAAGGCCACGACCGTGTGGACCTACGACTGGGACCGGCCCGTGGTCGTGGTGGTCGGGAACGAGGGGAGCGGGCTCCGGCCTGGCGTCCGCGCGGCGTGCGACGCCCTCGCGGCGATCCCCATGCGCGGACCGGCCGAGTCGCTCAACGCGAGCGTGGCCGCCGGCATCGCCCTGTTCGCGGCGGTCCAGGACCGGGGCTGACCCGCGCGCCCGAGGCGCCGAGGCCGGCAGACCCGCACACATATGCGGCGGGGGG
>CAXRFJ010000401.1:0-6306 GCA_964229475.1 Rubrivirga sp. | reverse complement strand
GGGGCGGGTGGGCGCGGGGCGGCGGCGCATTGGCCGGGGGCCGGCCGCATGGTCCGGCGGACGCCCGGCGGCCCGCCTCGGCGCCGAGGCGGACGGGCCCGGGTCGTGGGGCGGCCCCGTGGCGCGGAAACCCCGGCGGCGCGTCGCGGTCTGCCCCGCATGGCTGCGCCCCTCGTCTCGCTCCGGAGTGCCGGCCGCCGCGTCGGCGAGCGGTGGGTGTGGCGCGGGCTCGACCTCGACGTGGCGCCGGGCGACCGGCTGGCGGTCCGCGGGCCGTCGGGCGCGGGGAAGACGGTCCTCCTCCGCGCGCTCGCGGGGCTCGACGCGCTCGACGAGGGCGACCTGCTCTCCGAGGGCGGCCCCGTCCGCAGCCTGCCACGGCACCGCGCGGCCGTGGCCTACGCCGCCCAGCGGCCGGCGCTCTTCGACGGGACCGTCGAGGACAACCTCCGCGCGCCCTTCGACCTCGCCGTCCGCGACGGCGAGGCGTACGACGCCGACCGCGCCCGCGCCCTGCTCGCCCGCCTCGGGCGCTCCGCCGACCTCCTCGGCCAGTCGGTCGACGGCCTCTCGGGCGGCGCGCAGCAGACGATCGGGCGGATGCGCGCGCTCCTCACCGACCCCACCGTCCTCCTCCTCGACGAGCCCACGGCCGGCCTCGACCCCGACCGCGCCGACGCGGTCGGACGGGCCGTCGCGGACTTCCTCGCCGCCGACGCCCGGCGCGCCGCCGTCTGGACCAGCCACGACGCGGCCCAGCTCGACCGCGTCACCGAGCGCGCCCTCGACCTGTGAACGGCGCCGTCGACATCTCACTGGGGCAGCTGACGCTCGCGTCGGTCCTCCTGCTCGTGGCCATCGGCCTGTCGGTCGCGCTCCGGCTCGGGCTGACGAAGGGGCTGGCGGTCGCGGCGACGCGGATGGTCGTCCAGCTGCTCTTGGTGGGGCTCGTGCTGGAGTGGGTCTTTTCGAGCGACAGCGCGCTCCTCATCGTCTCGCTGGCGGTGGGGATGGCGCTCCTCGCCGGCCACGCGGCCGTCCGCCGGACGTCGCGGCGCTACCCCCAGATCTGGGCCGACGCGCTCGTCAGCGTCCTCGGCGCGTCGTTCGTGGTCACCGGCGCGGCGGTCCTCGGCATCCTGCGGATCGAGCCGTGGTACGACCCGCAGTACCTCATCCCGCTCCACGGGATGCTCCTCGGCAACGCGCTCACGGGCATCTCGCTGTCGCTCGACCGGTTCATGGAGGGCGCGGGCCGGGAGCGCGGGCTCGTCGAGGCCCGGCTCGCGCTCGGCGCGACGCGCTGGGAGGCCGCGCGGCCCCTCTTCCGCGACGCCGTCCGGACCGGGCTCGTGCCCATCACCAACAGCATGGCCGTGATGGGCGTCGTGAGCCTGCCGGGCATGATGACGGGGCAGATCCTGGCCGGCGCGCCGCCCGCCGAGGCCGTCCGCTACCAGATCCTGATCGTGTTCATGATCGCGGCGTGCGTGGCGCTGGCGGCCCTCGGCGTCGTCGGCCTGGCGTACCGGCGCCTCTTCACGGCCGACCACCGGTTCCACCCCGACCGGCTGCGCGAGGCGTAAGCTGGGGCGTCCCGCCCCGCGCCCGATGCGGATCGCCCTCGCCTCCCCGCGCATCGCGCCGAACGTCGACGCCGCGCTCGACGCCGTCCGCCACCACGTCGCCGAGGCGGCCGGCCTCGGCGCCCGCGTCGTCTGCTTTCCAGAGGCGTACGTGCCCGGCCTCCACGGCGTCGGGATCGACGTGCCGCCGTACGGACCGGCGGATCAGGCGCGCGTGCTCGAGGCCGTCGGCGGGTGGGCGCGGGCGCACCGGATCGCCGTCGTCCTGGGGATGGAGTGGATCGCGGACGCCGGGCGTCACCTCGGCGCGGCCGTGGTCGGGCCCGACGGCGCGCTCCTCGGCGTCCAGCTCAAGACGCAGCTCGACCCGACGGAGGAGGGGCCGTACGTCGCCGGGGCCGGCCGCGAGGTGTTCGAGGTCGAGGGCCTCCGGTTCGGGGTCGCCATCTGCCACGAGGGCTTCCGCTACCCCGAGACGGTCCGCTGGGCCGCGCGGCGCGGGGCGCACGTCGTGTTCCACCCGCACTGGACCGGCAGCGACGCCGCCGGCCCGACGCTCACGACCTGGGCCGACCCGGCCGGGCCGTACTACGAGAAGGCCGTCCTGTGCCGCGCGCTCGAGAACACGGTCTACGTCGCCTCGGTGACCGTGACGACGCGCTTCCCGGAGTCGGCGACGGCCGTGATCGACCCGGAGGGCGCGCTCGTGGCGCGGCTCCCGTACGGCGAGCCCGGCACGCTCGTGGCGGACCTCGACCTGGCGCGGGCGACGGGCCGCCTCGCCCGCCGCTACGCCCCGGAGCGCTACGGGTAGCCCCGCCTCGGCGCCTCCGCGGACCGTCCGAAGCGGCCGGAGGTCAGGCGGCCGTCCACGCGATCCAGCACCGGGCGGCGACCCACAGGAGGAGGGGCACCACGAGGAGGGCGGCGGCGACCGCGAGGGGCGGGGCCACCACGAGCGCGGCGAGGCCCAGGAGCGCGGCCCACACGGGCACGCCGAGGCCGACGATCGCGATCTCGAGCGTCGACCGGAAGTCGGCGCGGGGGTGCCGGCGGACGCGCCGGCCCGCCAGCCCGAAGACGGGGGCGAAGGCGACGAGGACGAGCCCGAGCGCGGGCAGGCCGAGCGCGCGCCACAGCCGCTCGGTCGGGCGCCGTCGCTCCGTCACGCCGCGGTGCCACGCCGCGACCGCGGCGTCGTCGGCGAGGAGGCCGCTCAGGGCCTCGTGCATCTGCCCGTTCATCTCGTTGAGCCAGCGCGGGACGTCGTCGGGCGTGGCCGCGGCCGTGAGCGGCGCGCCGAACACGACGCGCACGTCGGGCCCCCAGTGGTCCCAGTCCGAGTACTCGATGGCGACGGGGACGACGGCGAGGTCGGGCGCCTCCGCGGCCGCGTCGAGCGCGAGCCGGGCCCAGCCCTTCTTGAGGCGGCGGAGCGTCCGCGACGGGGCGGAGCTCCCCTCGGCCATGATGGCGCACGATCCGCCCGCGACGAGGTGCTCGCGGAGGCGGTCCATCGTCGCGGGCAGCCGGTCGGCGAGGGCGCGGCGGCCGTGGTCGGCCCGGTACATCGGGAGGACGCGGAGGAGGCGGACCGCCCACGGCGCGGCGCGGACGAAGTCGGCGCGGGCGGCGAAGACGGGCCGGCGCCGCGACGCGAACAGGACGGCGAGGCCGTCGGCCAGGTTGTTCTGGTGCGTCGTGACGAAGAGGACCGGGCGGCGCGGGGGCACGCGCTCCCCGCCCACCACCTCCACCGTGCGCGCGTAGCACGCCGTGAACAGCCACCGGACGTAGGCGTGGAGGACCCGGTAGCCGACCGACTGGCGGACGCGGCTCACGAGACCGCGAGCGCCGGCCCGGCCGGCCGGCCCCGCCACCACGCGGCGACGGCCAGCCCCGAGACGATGTGCCAGATCCCCCACCACGCCGTGATCGCGGCCATGCCCCCGACCGGCAGGTCGGGCGGGAAGATGGCCGGGTTCAGGAGGAGGACGAGCCCGAGCCCGCTGTTCTGGATCCCCACCTCAACGCTCACCGTCCGCCGCTCGCGGGCCGCCAGACCGCCGGCCCGCGCCCACGCCCAGCCGGCCCCCAGCGCGAGCCCGTTGTGGAGGAGCACGACCGGGAAGAGGAACACGATGTGGGCGAGGAACGCGTCGAGGTTCTTCCCGAACGCGACCGCCACGATCGCCGCGAACAGCCCGACGCTCAGGAACCGGACCGGGGCCTCCAGCCGCGCGACGACCGACGGGAACACGCGGGCCGCGAGCATCCCCAGCACGAGCGGGACGCCGAGCAGGAGCAGGACCGTCTGCCCGACCGCCAGCGGGTCCACCTCGAGGCTCCGCAGGAGCGGGGCGCCGGCCCGCGGCAGCGCCACCCGCGTCACGACCCACCCCCACACGGCGAAGTTGAGCGGCGTACAGAGGACCGCGGCGGCCGTCGTCAGCGCGGTCAGGCTCACGCTCAGCGCCGTGTTGCCGCGCGCGAGGTGGACCATGAAGTTCGACACGTTGCCGCCGGGGCAGCACGCGACGAGGACCATCCCCATCGCCACGCCCGGCGTCAGCCACGGGGCGAGGAGCGCGACGAGGAGCACCGTCGCCGCCGGCAGCAGGACGAGCTGGCCGACGAGCCCGACCGCGACGGCCCGCGGGTGCCGGGCCACCCACCGGAAGTCGTCCGGCGTGATGCCCATCGCCACGCCGAACATCACGACCCCGAGGATGAGGTTGAGCACCGCGAGGTTGCCGGGGCTCAGGTTGAGGTCGAGGTGGTCGAGGGCCGCGAGCCCGTCGCGCATGGGCGAACCGATAGATTCGCGCGCTAACATACTGGCCCAACAGGACCTCCGTCCGCCCCTCGATCAGGCCCCGCCCTCCAGAAACCCGACGGCGAGGCGGGCGAGCGCGCGGACGCCGAGCGGGAGCGCGGCCTCGTCGATCCGGAACAGCGGCGAGTGGTTCGGCGGGAAGAGGTCGCGGTCGGCGCCGGGCGTGCGGATGCCGAGCCAGAGGAACAGGCCCGGGACCTCGTTGGCGTAGTACGAGAAGTCCTCGGCGCCGAGGATGGGCGCGACGGCCGGGTCGAACCCCTCCCCGGCGACCGCGCGGAGCGTCGGCGCCATCCGGTCGAGGAGCGCGGCGTCGTTGGCGGTCACGGGGTAGCCGTACTCGCCGGCGATCGCGACGTCGGCCGTGGCGCCCTGGCTCTCGGCGATGCTCGTGGCCGTCCGGCGGACCCGCTCGTGGAGGCCGGCGCGCATGTCGGCGTCGAGCGCGCGGATGGTCCCGACCATCAGGACCGAGTCGGGGATGATGTTGGAGCGGACGCCGCCGTCGATCCGCCCGATGGTCACGACGGCCGGCGCCTTCGTGAGGTCCATCTGCCGGCTCACGATGGTCTGGAGCCCGGTCACGATCTGGGCCGAGGCCACGACCGGGTCGACGCCGCCCCACGGGTAGGCCCCGTGCGTCTGCTTGCCCGTGACCACGATGCGGAGGTCGTCGGCCGACGCCATCATCGCGCCCGGCCGCGTCTTGAGCTCGCCGACCTCGAAGTTGCTCGTCACGTGGAGCCCGAAGATGGCGTCGACGCCGCTCAGGGCGCCCTCGGCCACCATCTGCTCGGCGCCGGCCGGGGCCTCGCCCGCCGGGGCGCCCTCTTCTGCGGGCTGGAACAGGAAGACGACCGTGCCCGGCAGGTCGTCGCGGACGGCCGCCAGCACCTCGGCCACGCCCATCAGCATCCCCACGTGCGCGTCGTGGCCGCACGCGTGCATCACACCCACCTCGAGGTCGTTGTAGACGACCCGCACGGTCGAGGCGAACGGGACGTCGACGCGCTCGGTGACCGGGAGCGCGTCCATGTCGGCGCGGAGGGCGACGGTCGGGCCGGGGCGCCCGCCGCGGAGCGTGCCCACGACGCCGGTCCGCGCGACGCCCGTCTCCACCTCGAGCCCGAGGCGGGCGAGGTGGGCGGCGACGTAGGCGGCCGTCTCGGTCTCGCGGTTCGACAGCTCGGGGTGCTGGTGGACGTGCCGCCGGTACTCGACCACGTTCGGCGTCGCCTCGGCGACTAGCGCGTCGATGCGGGCGCCGAGGCCGGCCTGGGCGGAGGCAACGGGGGCGAGGCCGAGCACGAGCGCGGCAGCGATAAAACGGGACGACGGGGCCATGGGGCGAGCAGGGGTTCTGCCCGAGCTTACGCGCACGCCGCCCGCTCCCGCCGATTTCCATGCGCGCCCTCCTCCTCCTCGTCGCCCTCCTCACGACCGCCTCCGCCCAGGTCGTGCCCACCGTCGACCGGCCGGGGACGATCCGCGTGACGGGCGCCGCCGAGGTCCGCGTCGTGCCCGACGAGGCCGTCCTCCGGCTCGGCGTCGAGACGTTCGACGGGGCGCTGGAGCGGGCGTCGGCCCAGTGCGAGGCGGCGGTCGCCGCGATCACCGACGTCGCCCGCCGGCGCGGCGTCGAGGACGCGCAGATCCGGACCGAGCACGTCGGGATCGAGCCGCTCGTCGAGACGCACCGGAGCGGCCGGGCCGTCTACGAGGTCTACGGCTACCGCGTCCGCCGGTCCGTCTCCATTACGCTCCGCGACCTCGACGCCTTCGACGGCCTGCTCCGCGACGCCATCGCCGCCGGCGCCACCAACGTCCACGGCGTGAGCTTCCAGACGACCAGCCTTCGCGCCCACCGCGACGAGGCCCGCGCCC
>CAXRFJ010000400.1:0-30180 GCA_964229475.1 Rubrivirga sp. | reverse complement strand
CCCGGCTTCGCCGCCCGTCCGGTTCGACGCCGAGGCGGCCGGACCGGCCCACCGATGCACGGGCGCGCCGACTCACTGGCCGTCCGGGTCGCGCTCGTCGTCCGGCGAGGCCCACTCGGAGTCGGGTGGGCGGCGGTCCTTGTGCGGGCGGGCCGGCTTGGGCTCGATGGACACCGGCTGGCAGGTCGGGCAGAAGTAGATGATCCGCTTTTTCTCGACCGTCTCGCCGGACTCGTCGTCGACCCACTCGCGCGTGAGCTGGTGCTCCTGGCGGACGTAGTCGTCGCAGGTGAGGCACGGGAGGTTGGTCCGGCGGAAGACCCAGTGGCGGGTGTTCCAGGCGTGGGCGTGGGGCGAGTAGCGGAGGTCGCGGTCGGCGGCCATCTCGGCCTGGACGGCCTCGGGGACGGTCCGACCCGTGTGCTCGTAGGCCATCCGGCTGAGGCGCGGGACGGCCTCGGCGAGGCACCCGCGCTCGGCCCCGTCCATCTCGCCGACGAGCCGCCACGGGTCCATCCGGCAGGCGTAGAGGATCTCCGCCCGGAGGTAGTTGCCGATGCCGGCCGCGACGGTCTGGTCGAGGAGCGCCGCGCCGACCGTCCGCTCGGGGTCGAGCGCGAGGCGCCGGAGGAACTCGTCGGCGTCGAACGGCTCGTCGAGCACGTCGGGCCCGAGGCGCGAGAGCGCCGGGATCCCCTCGTACGGGTCGCCCTGGCCGACGGTGAACTTCGGCGCGGAGTAGAGGAGCGCGGCCGCGTCGTCGGTCACGATCCGCGCGCGCTCGCGGCGGTCCTTCGTGGCGACCTCCTCGGCGTCGGGCGCGACCACGTGCCACCGGCCCCACATGAGGTAGTGCGAGTGGAAGAACAGGCCGCCCTCGACCTGCCCGACGAGGTGCTTCCCGTGGGCCCACACGCGCTCGACGCGCTTGCCCTCGAAGGCCCCCTCGTGCTGGGCGAGCCAGTCGCGCGCGGCCCGCGTCCGCGCCTCGAAGGTGCGGATCGTGTGGCCGGCGAGGGCGTCGTCGAGCAGGTCCGCGGAGCGCTGGACCTCGGGGCCTTCGGGCATGGTTGGGCGGAGGCGAGTCCTCGGCGTATGGCCCGGGTCGCAGGGAGTTCTGCCGCGCGCGGCGGTTGGGGGACCGCCCGATGGGGCGGCTAGCTTTCTCCCTCACGCCACGCCCGCGCCCATGCGTCCGGTCGCCCTCGTCCTCGCCGCCCTGCTCGCCGCCTGCACCGCGCCGCCGGAGGCCCCGAACGCCGCGGCCGCGGCCGTCGAGGCTCGCATCGCGGAGGTCGAAGAGGCCGGCGGGACGGTCCGCCTCGCGGCGTTCGTCGTGGTCGACGGCGTGTTCAACAGCGAGCTGATGGCGCCGTTCGACGTGCTCCACCACACGCGCTTCCGCGACGCGGCCGACTACGTCGAGCCGGTCGTGGTCTCGCCCGACGGCGGGCCGGTCGTGACGTTCGAGGGCCTCACCGTCGACGCCCACTACAGCTTCGACACGGCACCCGAGGCGGACATCCTCGTCATCCCCAGCGCCGACGGGAGCATGACCGCGGACCTCGAGGACGCCGCGTACCTCGGCTACCTCACGCGGGCCGCCGAGGCCGCCGAGTGGGTGATCACGGTCTGCGACGGCGCCTTCCCGCTCGCGGCGACCGGCGCGCTCGACGGCCGCGTGGCGACGACCTTCCCCGCCGACCGCGCCGCCCTCGCCGAGCGGTTCCCCGCCGTCGACGTCCGCGACGACGTCCGGCTCGTGGTCGACGGGAAGTACGTGACGTCGGTGGGCGGCGGGATGAGCTACGAGCCGGCGTTCTGGCTCGTCGAGCACCTGTGGGGCCCGGAGCGCGTGGCCGGCAACGCCGAGGGCCTCGTCTGGCCGTGGGACCCGGCGACGCTCCCGCACCTCGTCGTCGGCCGCGCCCCCGCCCGCCTCGGCGACGCCCCGGCCGAGGCGGGCCGATGAGGGTCTTCGACGCGCACCTCCACGTCGTCGACCCGCGCTTCCCGCTCGTCCCGAACGACGGGTTCGTGCCGGCGCCGTTCACGGCGGACGACTACCGCCGGCGCGTGGCCGGGCTCGGGGTGAGGGGCGGCGCCATCGTCTCGGGCTCGTTCCAGGCGACCGACACGGCCTACCTCGAGGCGGCGCTGGACGTGCTCGGGCCGTCGTTCGTCGGCGTCGTCCAGCTGCCGCCCGACGTCCCCGACGCCGAGGTCCTCCGCCTCGACGCGCTGGGCGTCCGGGCCGTCCGGTTCGCGCTCCGGCGCGGCGGGGCGCTCGACGTGACGCTCGCCCGGCGGGCGTGGGACCTCGCCGGCTGGCACGCCGAGCTCTACGTCGACGCCCGCGACCTCCCGGGCCTCCCGCTCGGAGACCTTCCGCGCGTCGTGATCGACCACCTCGGGCTGTCGGCCGAAGGCTTTCCACACCTCGTCCACCGTGTGGAAAACGGCGCGTTCGTCAAGGCGACGGGCTTCGGCCGGATCGCGTTCGACCCGGCCGACGCGCTCCGCCGGCTCGTCGCCGCGAACCCCGGGGCCGTCGTGTTCGGCACCGACCTGCCGTCGACGCGCGCGCCGCGCCCGTTCCGCGACGCCGACCTCGCGCTCGTCCGCGACGCCCTCGGGCCGGACGACGCCGATGCCGTGCTCTGGGGGAACGCCGTGGCGCTGTATCGGCCGCGGGGTTAAGGGCTCGACCGGGGGTGACGATCTCGGGCGCATCCCACACCCTCGGACGGATGCCCCAGCCGCAGACTCCCGTCACCCCGGCCCGCTGGCCGGTCGCCCCGACGCCCTCGTACGCGGGCTGGACGCCCCCGGCCAAGCCGGCGGCCACGAAGCCGGCGACGGCCAAGGCGACCGCGCCGCCGCGACCGAAGCGCTAAGCGCCCGACCGGAGGCGCCCCGGCCCGGCACTCAGGCCGTGCCCCATGGCCGTCCCGGGGGCTCCGGCGGCACGTCGGCGCAGGCGAGCGGTTGACCCGCTCCCCCCCGACCGACCGACTCGCCATGAGCCTCGCCACCCGCTCCGCCGACGCCCTTCCCATCACGGCCGCCCGCTGGCCCGTCACGCCCACGCCCGACTTCGCCGACTGGACGCCGCCCCCGGCCCCGCCGCGGCCTGCGCCGGAGCCGGACGCCGATCCGGCCGACGCCGAGGCGGGCGAGTAGCGAGCTCCGTCCGCCTCGGCGCCGAACCGACAGGTCGACGCCGTCAGGCGGGCCCCGTCAGTCGCCCAGCCGGTGGCTGAGCAGCCACGCGTAGACCTCCGGGTCGGCGTACGTCTCGCTCCACGAGTCGTGGCCGGCGTCGGGGTAGACCGTGAACCGGACGTCGCCGCCGGCATTCCGGAGCGCCCGGACCATCCCGACCGACATCTCGATGGGCACGACGGGGTCCATGGCCCCGTGGAACGCCCACACGGGCACGCCCGCCGCCGCGTCGAGCCCGAGCGGGAGGCCGCCGCCGCAGACCGGGACGGCCGCCGCGAACCGCTCGGGCATCTTCTGGATGGCCTCCCACGTGCCGAAGCCGCCCATCGACAGGCCGGTGAGGTACACGCGGGCGGGGTCGATCCGGTAGGCCGCGAGCGCGCCGTCGAGCGCCGCGGCGACGCGGCCGGGCGTCCACCGCTCGCCCGCCGGCACCTGCGGCGAGACGATCACGAACGGGAGGTCGCGCCCGGCCCGCCGCTCCTTGACCGGCCCGTGGACCGTGACGGCCTCGAGGCTGTCGCCGCGCTCGCCGGCGCCGTGGAGGAACAGGAGGAGCGGCCACTGGCGGTCGGGCTCGGCGTCGTACCCCTCGGGAAGCGAGACGTGGGCCGTGCCCGCGGCCGAGTCGGTCCACCCGCCGGCGTAGTCGAGCGTGGTCTGGGCGTGGGCGATGGCGGTCAGGAGGAGGGCGGCGAGGAGCAGGCGCATGCGCGGAGTCGTGCGGAGAGACGGTGAAGGTACGCGGCGTCCCTTGCGCCTCACGCGGCGTGAGGTCCGTACGCTCCGACCCGCACCCCCGAGAGCCCATGTCCGAGATCTCGTTCCGTGTCGGCGAGCTGGCGGCGCGCGCCGGCGTCACCGTCCGCGCGCTCCACCACTACGAAGCGGTCGGCCTGCTCCGGCCGTCGCGCACCGACGCCGGCCACCGGCGCTACGGCGCCGCCGAGGTCGAGCGGCTCCAGCAGATCACGTCGCTGCGGGCGCTCGGGCTGAGCCTGGAGCAGGTCCGCGACGCCCTCGACGCGCCGGACTTCGACCCGGCCGGCACCGTCGAGCGCCAGCGGGCCGCGCTCGACGCCGAGGCCGCCCGCCTCGGCGCCCTCGCCGACCGACTCGACGGCCTCGGCCGCCTCCTCCGCCAGCGCGCCCGGTCCGGCGCGCCGATCACCCCTGACACCTTCCTCGCCCTCACGCACGCCATGACCGCCATCGAGACCCACTACACCCCCGAGCAGCTCCAGCGGCTCGCCGACCGCCGCGAGGCCCTCGGCGACGACGCCATCCGCGCCGTCGAGGCCGAGTGGCCGCGGCTCTTCGAGGCCGTCGGGGCCGAGATGGACGCCGGCACCGACCCGGCCGACCCGGCCGTCCAGAAGCTGGTCGACCGCTGGGACGAGCTCGTGGGGATGTTCACCGGCGGCGACCCGGGCCTCCGCCAGTCGCTGGGCACCGCCGTCGAGGCCGACCGCGCCGGGACGTCGCAGCTGATGGGCCTCGACCCGGACCGGATGCGGGCGCTGTTCGCGTACGCCCAGCGGGCCCGCGACGCGCGCGCCGCCTGACCACCGCGTCACGCCGCCCGCCTCGGCGAGGCGACCGAGGCGGGCGGGGTCCGCCGGTCGTCGGCGATCGCGAGGAGCCGGTCGAACTGGGCCTCCGAGATCTCCGGCGGCGTCCGCGTGTTGGGGACCGTGCCGAAGAGGGCGAGCCAGTCGTCCTGCAGGATCGGCGGCGGGTCCTCGAGGTCGAGCACGCGCGTCTCGCAGGCGAGGACCACGCCGCAGTCGGCCGCGCGCTCGGCGCAGACGGCGTCCCAGTCGCCGTCGTGGACCTTCCCGTGGTGGAGCGTGAGCGGGACCGGCAGCGGCGGGTTGCCGTCGACGACGAGGTTGCCGGGCGGGCGCACCCTCCGGACGGCGTACCACGCGGCGGCCTCGGCGTGCGTCTCGAACCGCTCGGCGACCTCGAGCACCGCCACCAGCCGCCAGTGCGGCGGCCGGCCCGGCACCCCGCCCCACCGGCCCTTGGTGGTCGTGAACACGACCGTGTCTCCGGGCCAGAGGCGCGGCACGAACCCGCGGCCCCGGCTCGACGACGTGAGCGCCGGGAGGGGGTGCTCAAAGTCCGGCTCGCGGCGGCTCATGCCGTTCGCGTAGGGCGGCAGCGCGTAGGCCTCGACCGCGCGGCGCCCGCCGAGCGTCTTGACGAGCGGCCAGTAGGAACACAGGTAGAAACGTCCGTCACGCATGGCCGGAGGATCGGGCTCGGGATCGCCACCGTCGCGTCACCGCCCGCCACGTCGCGACGCAGAGTCGTAGGCGCGAGGCGCCGTCGACCCGGGCCCCCGTCTCGCTGGCGAGGCTGATGGCACCGGCGGGAGCGGGCGGCGTACAGGTCCGTCCCCGGCCCCTCCCCCATGCTCGTCCTCTACAATTCGAACGCCGGCAGCGCCGCCGAGGCCGACGTCGACGCGCTCCGCACGATCCCCGGCATCGACCTCGTGGCCTGCGAGGACCCCGACGACACGATCGGCGCCGCCGCCGAGGCGGCCCACGCCGGGGTCGACCTCGTCGTGGCCGCGGGCGGCGACGGGACCGTCCACCTCGTGGCCAACGGCCTCATGTGCGCCGGGACGACGGCCGACACGCGCCCCGCGCTCGGCGTCCTCCCGCTCGGCACCGGCAACGACCTCGCGCGGACGCTCGCGCTCCCGCTCAAGGCCACGCCCATCGAGGCCACCGACGCGCTCCGGCGCGCCGAGCGCCGCTGCCTCGACGTCATCCGCGTCTCGCACGAGGGCGACGACGACCACACCGACTACGCCATCAACGTCTGCGCGGGCGGGTTCTCGGGCGCCGTCGATGAGGTCCTGACGCCGGAGCTCAAGGAGACGTGGGGGCCGCTGGCCTACCTCGTCGGCGCGGTCAAGGCCATGCCGGACCTCGACGAGTACGACACGCGGCTGGCCTGGGACGGCGGCCCGGCCGAGCGGGTCGGCGCCTACAACGTGGTCGTGGCCAACGCGCGGACGGCCGGCGGCGGCAAGCCCGTCGCCCCGCGCGCGAACCCCGAGGACGGGCTCCTCGACGTCGTCGTGGTCCGGGCCCGGGCCGACATCGGCCGCCTCGCCGCCCGCGTCCTCGCCGGCGACTACCTCGACGACGACGACATCGTCTACAACCAGGTCTCCGAGCTCCGCGTCGAGTCGACGCCCGGCATGTGGTTCAACGTCGATGGCGAGCTCCGGACGAACGTGCCGGTCACGTTCGAGGCCGTGCCGCAGGCGCTCCGCGTGTGCGTCGGGCCGGGCTACACCGCCGAGGGGCCCCCGCCGTAGGGGGCCGGCCGGGGCGAAACCCGCGGGTGTCGTACGTTCACACGTCCTCCACGCGCCCCATGTCGCCGTCCGATGCCCGCGCGCAGGCCGAGGCCGAGTCCCGGTTCTTCGCCCACCTCGCCGCCTTCGCCATCGTGACGGCCGTGCTGCTCGGCGTCAACCTCGTGCTCGGCGGGGCGCTGTGGGCCGGGTGGGTCGGCGCCGCGTGGATGCTCGTGCTGGCGAGCCACGCGGCGGCCGTGTTCGGGCACGTCCTGGGGGCGGAGTGGGTCGAGCGGCGGGCCGCCGCCCTCCGCGGGGCCGCGGCCGGCGAGGCGCTCGACGCCCTCGAGCAGCGGCTGGCGGTCGTCGAGGACGCCGTCGGGCCCCACGCAAAGAGCGCCGTCGAGGACCCGTTCGACCTCGACGCCGCGCAGGCCGTCGGCCGGCCGGTCGCGCCCGAGTGGATCGGGGCCCCGCGCGACGCGGCGTTCGAGGACGACCCGTTCGCCATGTCGCGGGCGCCCATCGACACGCCTAGGCTGGACGGGCCGGCCTCGGCCTAGCGCGCGGCGGGGCCGGCTACTTGGCGTCGACCGTGCTCGCGCGCTTGGCGATCTTGGCCACGTAGAACCCCTCGAACACGTCGTTCGGGAGCACGCGCCGCGTGAGCTCGAGGGCCTTCGGGAAGGGGCGGCCGTGCCACTCCGTGAGCCCGGCCGTGACCTGCTCGGCCACCGGCCCCGAGGTCGGGAGCCCGGCGTCGACGATCTCGATCTTGTCGCCGAACGTCGTCAGCATCTTGGCCACGACGGCCTCGTTCTCCTCGGGCGCGAAGGTGCACGTTGAGTAGAGGAGCGTGCCGCCGGGCTTGAGCGCCTGGATGCCGGCCCAGAGGAGCTTGACCTGCTTCGACCGCATCTCGCGGATCTTGCGCGGGCTCCAGTACTGCGTCGTCTCCGGCTCGTGCGTCCGGAAGCGGCCCTCCGTCGAGCACGGCGCGTCGACGAGGACGCGGTCGAACGACTCGGGCTCGCGGCGCCAGTAGACGGCCCCGTTGCCCATCCACGGGAGGACGTTCGTGGCGCCCTGGCGGTAGACGTTGGCCTTGAGCTTGTAGAACCGCGGGCGGACCTTCTCGACGGCCGTGACCTCGCCCTCCTTGCCGACCATCATCGAGATCTGGCCCGTCTTGGAGCCCGGCGCGGCGCAGAGGTCGAGCACGCGGTCGCCCTCCCGCGGCGCCAGCGCGATCGGGGCCAGCTGCGACGAGACGTTCTGGATGTAGATGTGGCCGTCGGCGTAGGGCCGCGAGGCCAGCAACGCCGGGCGCCCGTCGGCCGGGACCACGTAGGCGCCGGGGACGCCCTCGACAGGCGAGAGCGGCACGTCCTCGTCCTCCAGCACGGAGATCACCTCGTCCTCGTCCCGCAACATCGTGTTGACGTGGAAGCCCGTCGCGGGCGGCGTTTCGAACGACGCGAGGACGGCGTCGAACCGGTCTTCGGGGACGATCTCGCGGAGTCGGTCGACGAACGGATCGGGGAGCGGCACGAGCAGACGGGGAGTGATGAGAGCGCAGTCCCCCAGAATCGTCGGGCCCCGCCCCCGAAACCGGGAAAACGGGAAGGAGACGGCGCCCGGGGCCCGGCCGCAGGGGGCCCGGCCGGTCGCCCCCCTCCCCCCCCGGAGCCCCGGACCTACAGCTCCCCGCGGTAGCTCAGCCGGTGGGCGAGGTGCGTCGGCTGCGGGAGCTTCCAGCGGTCGGCCAGCCGGAGCGCCAGCCGGCCAGCATCGCGGAGCGTGACCCGGTGGCCGACCGACACGTAGACCGGCTTGACCCGCTCCCGCGTCCGCAGCGCCACGCCCACGGTCTCCCCCTTGTGGACGAGCGGCGCCCCGCTCCCCTTGGCCTCGCCGAGCGCGCCCTCCACGCGGCCGACCAAGATCGACTTGGCCACGCCGAGCGCGGGCGCGTCGAGCAACACGCCGAGGTGGCACGCCAGCCCGAACCGCCGCGGATGCGCGTAGCCCTGCGCGTCGAGCATGTAGACGTCCGGCAGCGCCTTCAGCTGCTCCAGCGCGGGCAGGATGGCCGGGACCTCGCGGAAGCTCAGGAGCCCCGGCACGTAGGGGAACGGCGTCGGCCCCTCCCAGATGGCGTGGTCCACGACGGCCCTCGCGCGGACGTCGTAGACCACGACCGCCGCCCGGACGCGGTCGTCGCGGACCGACACGTCGAGCCCGGCGACCGTCCGCACGGCGTCGAAGTCGAGCGGCGCCTCGCGGACGAGCGGGGCCAGCTCGCGCTGGATGGCGACGGCCTCGGTCGGCGAGACGTCCCAGGCGTGGGCGTGGTGGAGGTCGAGGTCGGGCACGGCGGTCGGGGCGAGGTCGTCCGCCTCGGGGCCGAGGCGGGCGGACCCGGAACGAGGCACGGCCGGCGGGGTGCCCTACGCGCCGCCGTCCTCCTTTTTCCCGCCCGTCAGGAAGCTGGGCAGCTCGACGCCCGGCGCCTCCGCCGGGGACTCGGGCTCGGGGGGCGCGTCGGCGCCGTCGGTGTCGGAGACGGGGGCCGTCGCGGCGAGGCGGCCGGCCACGTCGCGGAGCGCGGCGACGTCGGGGACCGTCGAGGGGCCCTCGCGGTAGGCGCCGTAGGTCGGGCTGAGGATCTCGATCTCGGCCTCGGCGAACCGGTCCTGGATGTGCTGGTGGATGTCGCTGTAGAGCCGCGCCATCCGCGTGACCTCCTTGGTGTAGGCGTTGAGCTGGTAGGCGACGGAGAAGTCGCCGAGGCCGGTCTGGAGCACGAACGGCGGCGGCTCGGCCTCGATGCCGGGCGTGTCGCGCGCCGCCTGCGTGAGCAGCTGATGGACGCGCGGCCACGGCACGTCGTACCCGATCGTGACCTCGGTGTGGAGGATCACGCCGGACCCGTCGCGCGCCATCGCCGAGTAGTTGACGATCTGGTTGGAGAGGACGTTGGCGTTGGGAACGGAGATGTCCTCGTTCTTCGTCGTCCGGATCCGGGTCACGAGGAAGCTCTTCTCGACCACGTCGCCGAACGCCTCCCCGATCCGGACGCGGTCGCCGATCCGGAACGCCCGCGTGTAGGTCAGCACGATCCCCGCGACCATGTTCGAGATCGCCGTCGAGGAGCCGAGCGAGATCAGGAGGCCGAAAAAGACCGTCAGCCCCTGGAAGCCGCGGTTGCTGGCGATCGGCGTGTACGGGTAGATGAGCATGACGCCCATCACGATGAGGACGAACTTGACGATCTTGCGCGTCGGGTCGGCCAGCTCGGCGTGGAAGCCGGCCAGCTCGGCCTCGCCGCTGGCGACGCGGCTGAAGAGGTAGTCCGAGATCTGGACCGTCCACCGGATCACGACGATGATGACGAGGATCGCGATGACGTTGTCGACGGACCCGACGAGGACGGCGCCGAGCTGGCGGAGTGGCGTGAGCGCGGCGTCGAGGAGGTTCTCGCTCCACTCCTGCGTCCACGCGAACTGGCTGAAGACGAACGTCAGGAAGGTGTAGACGAGGACGAGCGAGATCGACAGCCGGAACAGCCCGACGAGCACGCGCCCGAACCGCGAGACCTGGTCGCGCCCGACGACTTCGAGCGTCCCGATCTTGATGCCGCGGAGGTAGTGGCGGCGCACGGCGGCCGTCCGCTGGTCGAGCCAGCCGAACAGCCGGCCCAGCAGGCGGAGCGCGACGACGAGCACGACGAGGGCGATCAGCGAGTACCCCAGCCCCCACAGGACGCCGCGCAACGTGGCCTGCTCGCGGTAGCGCGCGACGGCCTCGACGATCCGCTCGCGGTACTGCGTCGCGGCGATCGGCCGGCGGAGCCCGAGCGCCGCGGCGTCGTCGTCGGTGACCGTCATGACGATCACGTCGCCGACCTGGAGCGTCGTCAGCGTCCGCCCGTCGACCACGCGGAGCGCCTCGGGGTCGATCTCGCGGCTCTGGGCGAGGTCGCCGAGGCGGGCCGAGAGCCGCTCAGCCCGCTCCTCCGGCCCGAAGTCGCCGAGGCCACCGTAGACCTGGAAGAGCGTCCGCCCGAAGAGCGTCACGTCGACGCCCTCGCCGAGGGCCTCGGCGACGGAGGCCGTCGTGTCGGCGAGGGCCGCGACGGCGGCCGAGTCGAGCTCGGCGGCGGCCGAGTCCGAGAGCGTCTCGACGGCCGCGCCCGCGACCGTGTCGATGACCGTCGAGTCCGCGACGGCCGTCGAGTCGAGCGCGAGCGTGTCCGCCTCGGCCAGCGAGTCGGCGGGCTGCGCGCTGGCGGGCGCCGCCAACCCGCTCAGGGTCGACGCCGTCAGCAGGGCGGTCAGGGCGAGGCGGAGGGCGAACGGCACGGCGGCGGCGAGGGGGATCGCCCTACGATACCGCCGGGCGGGCTCAGCCCGTCGCGCACCACACGAGCCCGACCGGGACCCCGTCGCCGAGATCGGCGCCGGCGGCCCGGAACGCCGCCGCGTCCGGCAGCCCGTCCTCAACCCACGCGTTGTCGACGCCGTCGCAGGCGAGGGCCAGCATGACGCGCTGGGCCGCCGTCAGGCACCGCTCGCGGAGGTGGGCGCGCTGGCCGGCCTCGCCGCTGTCGCGGACCGTCACGAGCACCCAGGCCCCGCGGCCGGCGCCCCGCGGCCGGAGCGCGTCGACCAGGAGCCGAGCCTCGTCGTCCAGCGGGACGAACGCGCAGGGCGACCTCGCGTAGGCGCCCGAGACCGTGCCGGCCGCGTCGATGGCGCGCGCCACGGCGTCGTCGTCCGCCCCGGGGCAGGGCGGCGACGCGAACGGAGACTGGACGCTCAGGGCGAGCATGGGGCGGAGTCCGGGGGGGTGGCGCCCAGGCTCCAAAGCATGTGCCACCCCACCACGTCCGTGTTCGTCCGACACGGCCCCGAGCGCGCCGCTGCCGACGCGGGGGGTTTCAGACCCGGGTTTGTCACGGGATCGCCCCTCTCCGGCGCCGGGTGAACGCCACGTCCGCCGCCCGGCGGCCGCCCGGGGGGCAGGCAAGGCTGCCCGCTTCCGGTCCCGAATCGTAATGCCCGCCCGCCCCGCGCAGAACCTTCCGTCCGCCTTCACACGGTCCGCGCGCTCCCGCCTTGCCCGCCGTCCGCGCGGCGCGGTATGTTGGGCGCCCCTCCGACGGCCGCGCGCCGTGAGTCCGGGGCTCTTAGCTCAGTTGGTTAGAGCGCATCGTTGACATCGATGAGGTCACTGGTTCGAATCCAGTAGAGCCCACCACACTCCCTGCCCAAGCATCTCACTAACAAGGAGTTAGAGCGATGAGAAGCTTCGAGGCAAAGGGTATGGGTAAGGGTCCAAAGATCGCCGAGCTGGACAAGCGGGCCGACGAATACTTCAAAGGCAGGGTCGTCGAGGTCGACCTGCCAACGCGCCTCGACTACGCGGAGGCGTTCTACAACAGGTTGCTCCGGGATTGGTCGACTGACGGGCTCCCTGAGAAGGAGCTCATCTCGGTTCTCCTCTCGCCTGAAAGCGGCCTCACCCCGACCCAGTATGATGGGGTGAGCAGCGCTAGGCTTCGGCTCGTCGCCGAAGCATGGAGGTCGATCCATGAGATGCTCACTTGGCTCATCGGCCTCGGGCAGGCAGAGGAGATCGTATCGAGCTCCCTTGTCGTTGGTGAAGCCGACGGGCTGTACATGCCCCTCCCCGACCTTATATCGTTGGCCGCGCGTCAAGTACGGCACGACCCGTCGACTGAGGAGGGGTGTGAGCTCAACAAGCACATCCCCGAGAGTCACGGCGTTCTTCTAGAGGCTCGGAACTGGTGGAGTGGGAGAGACATCACTTTGTCTCAACTGTCGGACTTCGTAGCGTCCAGACAGCGTGCAGCGGAGAGGGAGTACGAGCGAGAGGTTTTTTTCGAAGGCACGAGGCGGGCTGCCAAACACTGGGCATACGAGTCGCTCCTCGCTCAGCAAAACGACTCGGGCCACCTAGCGACGTGGGACGAGATCACCGGATCGGGGCCCGGTGCCTCCCTCCCTCCCGCGATCGAGAGTCCCGGCGGCCGGGGTCTCTCTCGGTTCCCCCTGCCGCTGCTCTACGACGAGGTCCCAGTCGTCCACACGAACGCCGTCCACGATCCCTTCAAGGGCTGGATCAAGAAGACGTTCTCCACCTACCTGGTTCGTTTCAGCGACCAGGGTCGTGGTCGGCCGACCATGAGGGCATACGAGGAGACCGCGAAACGGCATGCCCTCATGCACGGGCACATCATCAGGCGCAGGACTGACGGCAAGAAGGACGGTACGTGTTCGGTTCCCACGGTCCGGAACGTGATCAACCCGTCTAAATCGCGCTGATCACGGGGGCCAAGGGAGAAGGGGCCCTATTGATAGACGGAGGGCTTGTGAGTGCTAAACGGGGCGGCGTCGCTTGTGGGCATGCCCAACCGCATCCCCACCGCCCCCGACATCGAGGTCGCGCTCCTGACGCGTACTCAGCTACGCATCCTCGTTGAGGATGCCGTAGCCGAGGGGGTCCGAATGGCTCTCAAGGCCCTCCCTTCCCCGGAGAGCTCTCCAGAGCTGGTGTCCAACTCCGAGCTCGCCGAACGGCTTGGCGTGAGCAAGACGACGCTGTGGCGGTGGAGGAAGCGGGGGCTCCGGTCATTCGAGACCGGGAGCACCGTCCACTTCCTCTGGACCGACGTCGAGGCCTTCCTCGCCGACGGCTCAGAGGGATAACCCTTCGTCCTCCGGCCAAATGGCGGGAGGGAACCCGCGGCAATCCGCCGCACGCCCCATGTCTTACTCGTCTCACCAGGGCTCAGCCCTCAATTCGCCCGTCGCCCTCGTCGCGACCACACGACTCTCCGCCAACATCCCGGACAGCGTCCTCGACCCGTGCCCGGAATGGTTCGGCCACGACCTCGACTCGGAATCGCTCTCGTGCGAGGTCCGCGTGCTGGCCGCCTCCGGTCGGCACGACCGCCTCCGTCGCACGGCCACCATCCACGTCATCACCGAGGGGTGCATCACCTTCCTCCGCGAGGAGGGATGGACAGTCGCCCTCTACTCGGTCGGCCTCGACGAGGCCATCTTCGTGAGCGTCCTCGGGCCTGGGGCCGCCGCTCCCGACATTGAGCGGTCGAGGGCCGTCATCCGCGAGTACTTCTCGGGGACGGGGATCGAGGTCGAGTTCGCCGAGGCGCCCTACCTCCCCTGCAATGGGAAGCCGCCCGCCGTCGTGCCGGCCGAAGTCGTCGCGGCCGTCGCCGCCCTCCTCGACACCAACCGTGCGGAGGGCTAAGATGGCTCAGACACTGACACACAACTCCGCCACCACCACCGGGGCCCTCGACGACTACGTCGGGGGCCTCGGGCTCGACGTCGTCGAAGCAGCCACCGAGCCGCAGACCGAAGTCCGGCTCGCGGGGTGCGTCAACGGGCGACCCCACGACTCCGAGAGCGTTGTCCGGCTGACGGGCGACGGCGAGATCGAGCAGGTCTGCCTCCACGACGACTGCCCGACGTGGGAGCTCGTCCCCACAGGAGACGACGACGGCCCCCCGGCCCGGGGGAAGGCGTCGGACCTCCTCCTCGAACTGGCCGGCGACGTCGACGTCTTCCACACGGCCGAGGGCGACCCCTACGCGTCCGTTCCCCAGGGCCAGGGACGCATCGCCGTCCGGGTCGACGGCCCCCAGTTCGCCCAGTTCCTGGGCGGCCGGTACTACGCCGCCTACGGTCGGCCGGCGAGCTCGCAGGCGACGAGCGAGGCCGTGAGCGCCGTGGCCGCCGACGCGGTGTACGGGGGGCCCGAGGCGGACGTCCACGTCCGCGTGGCCCGGGGCGGGGCCGACGTGTACCTCGACCTCGGCGACGAGACCGGCCAGGCCGTCCGGGTCGGCCCCGACGGCTGGGAGGTCGTGGGCCGCCCCCCCGTCCATTTCCGCCGCCCCCCGGCGCTCCGGGCGCTCCCCGTCCCCGTCAAGGGCGACCCGGCCGCCGCGCTCGGCCTCGTCCGCGACCACCTCCGGGTCTCCGACGACCAGTTCGCCCTCGTCCTCGCGTTCCTCGTCCAATCCATCATGCCCGAGGGCCCGTACCCGGTCCTCGTGATCCAGGGCGAGCAGGGGACCGGGAAGAGCGTGGCGACCCGGCGCGTCCGCTCGCTCGTCGACCCGTCCGGCGTCCCGATCCGGTCGGCCCCGTCGAGCGAGCACGACCTCGTCCTCGCGGCCGAGAACGCCCACGTCGTCGCGTTCGACAACATGTCGGGCGTCCGGCCCGAGCTCGCCGACGGTCTCTGCCGGCTCGCGACGGGCGGGGGGTTCGGGACCCGCCGGCTCTACAGCGGGCGCGACGAGGAGCTCTTCCACGTCCAGCGCCCGGTGATCCTCAACGGGATCGAGGCCCTCGCGACGCGGCCGGACCTCGGGGACCGTTCCGTCCAGGTCGAGCTGCTCCCCATCGCGAAGGGGGACCGGAAGACGGAGGCCGAGCTCGACGCGGCGTTCGAACGGGACCACCCGGTCATCCTTGGGGGCCTCCTCGGGGCCGCCTCGTCCGCCCTCCGGCACGCCGACAAGGTCGACCGGAGCGACCTCCCTCGGATGGCCGACTTCGCCGTCAACGCCGTCGCCGCCTCGCGGGTCTTCCCGAGCGGGCTCCCCTCGGTCCTCGACGCGCTCCGGGACGGCCGGCGCGCGCTCGTCGACGAGGCGATCGCGGCGAGCCCGATCGGCCTCCCGATCCAGTCGCTCCTCGCTCGGACCGGGCACTGGGAGGGCCAGATGGGACAGCTCCTCACGAAGCTCCGCGCGTACCTCCCCGACCCGGACCGGCCGCCCCGGGGCTTCCCGCGGACGCCGCAGGAGATGGCCGGGGCGCTCAAACGGCTCCTCCCCGCGCTCCGCGCGGCGGGGATCGACCGTGAGGACCTCCCCCGGCGCGGGCCGAGCGGGTCCCGCTCGTTCCGGCTCACGTCGAAGGGTCGGCCCGCCTAGGGTTGTCAGTCTCGTCAGTCTCGTCAGCGTGGGCTGTCCCGATCCCCCGGGGCGGCCCGCGCTTCTGTTTGCGACCGCGCCCAAAATGCCCTGCCCAAACGGCCCGTATTGAGCCTAGAGGGGACTTTCGCGTCTTCGCAAACGGTGAAAAGAACCGCCCGGACGGGGGTCCCAAGCCCGCCCGACGAGGCGGAGGGGCACGTAACGGGGGCGGGTTCTCGGGCACGATAGGAGTGACGGGGCCGCACGCGGCGGGCCCGACCACGAGACCCCAACGCCATGCCCTCCCCCGACCTCGTCGGCGCCCTCGCCGATGCCCTCGCCCGGCTCCTCGCCGTCGTCCTCGGACGGCGCTGAGACGGCCGCCATCCCCTCACTCCTACCCCCACCTCCCATGACCACCATCCACAACCCGCTCCGCGATCCCAGCGCCCAGACCGAACACCGAGACCTCAGCCAGATCGCCGCGAACCAGACGATCGACGGACTCCCGATCATCAACCGGACGAAGACGCTGATCTCGCCCTTCGCCCCCATCGTCAAGACGCCGAACCTCTCCGAGAACAGCGGCCAGACGACGGGCTACTCGATCGAGATCGAGGACGACGTGGCGCCCCACGGCTTCCGCCACCTCGGGAACGTCTCGGAGAAGTACCTCCTCCTGACGAACGCCGAGGTCCGCGAGGTCGCCCTCGAGATCGCCGAGGGCTCCGGGCTCCCGTACCAGGAGAGCCGGGCGTTCTTCGACGGCGGCCGGTTCGCCCACGTCGTCGACTTCGCCCGCGACGTGTCCCAGGACGTGTCCGTGGCCGGCGACGGGTCCGACCCCGTCGGGCTCTCGCTCGTCCTCCGCACGAGCTACGACCAGTCGTGGCGGTTCGAGGCCGCTCTAATGGGAACGCGATTCGCCTGCGACAACGGCCTGTTGTCCGGCGAGTTCTTCGGCCGCGTCTCGTTCAAGCACACGACGGGGTCGGCGTCGGAGGACTGGCGGTCGGTCGTCCGCGAGGGGCTCAAGCTCGTCCACCGGGCGCCCCACGACCTCGCCCAGTTCTGCCGTGCGCTGAGGCTCCTTCGGCAGGCCCAGACGTCGGACCGGCGGCTCCGCGAGGTCCTCGGGCTGTTCCCCCAGTTCGGCGACAGCCTCGTCGGCAAGATCATGCGCCGGTACGCCGAGCACGAGGAGAACACCCTGTTCGGCGTGATGCAGGCCGGGACAAACGTGCTCTGGCACGACCCGAAGCAGACGGCGGCGAGCTGGGCCCACAACGACGCGCTCGTGACGGGGCTCGTCGGGTACGCCCACGACCACCTCAACTAGCCGGACAGCGGGCGCCCCTCCACGAGGGCGCCCGCTTTTTCCTCCCGGCCCCGTCTACTGACGAGACTGACAAGACTGACGAGCTTCCCGGCCCCTCTTCTGAGAGACGCCGCCACGGTCCCGCTCAGATCTCAGCGTCGACCACGTCGCCCTCGAACTTCGAGAGGTAGTACTCGGTCACGTTGAGGCCCGAGTGGGCCATCCCCCGGCTGATGTCGTACACGTCGCGGCCCGCCCTCCGCGCGAGGTCGGCCCAGGCGTGGCGGGCGAGGTGGAACGTGAGCTTCTTCGGCATCGCGACGTCGAGCTGGTCCTCGACCGCCGCGGCCACCTTCTTGAGGTACTTGTTGACGACGACGTTCCGGCTCCCCGACGACTTGACGAGCGCCTCCGGCGTCGAGACGTCCCGGCCGTCCATGAGCGGGAACAGGAACGGGTCGTCGCCCTCGGCCTCGCGCTCGGCGTACGCCCGGACGAGGTCGGCCCCGGCCGGGTTCACGCGGACCGAGATCGGCCTCCCCGTCTTCCCCATGACGTACGAGACCACGAGCTGGGACCGGCCCTCGTCGTCGGCGACCTCGACGACGTTCGACCGGCGCATGAGCGCGACGTCGGTGAACCGGACGCCGGCCGCGTAGAACGAGAAGAGGAAGTAGTCCCGGACCCGGGCGAGGAGCGGGCCCGTCGGCCCGCGCCCGCCGAGGTCGACGGCCTCGAGCGCCCGGACCTGCTCGGCCGTCAGCTTCGCCCTGTCGGGCCGGTTCGGGCGGACCGGCGTGAACTGGAAGAACGGGTTCTTCTCCTGGGCCAGGTGGCCCTCCCGGATCGCCGCGTAGAGGATGGTCCGGAGGACCCGGAAGTTCGAGTTCGCCGTCGACGGCTTGTTCCCGAGCCCGAGGAGGTGGGTCTCGTAGTCCTGGAGGAACGCGGGCGTGATCCGGTCGAACGGGAGCGCGCCGCCGACGTAGGCCCGGAGCTTGGCGACGACGGCCTTCTGGCGCCGGTGCTCGCGGATCTTCCCCCGGGCCCTCAGCGCGGCCACGCGCCGGTCGGCGTAGGCGAGGTAGTCGCCGGCCGCGGCGTCCGGGCTCGCCCCGACGAGCGCGGCCTTGACGGCCTCGGCCGTCACGGGCTCGCCGGCCCGTTTGAGCCGGACGCGCTCGGCCTGGGCGAGGGCCAGCCGGTCCTGGATCAGCGCGTTGAGGTCGTCGGCGACGGGGTGACCCTGCCGGACGCGCCGGGCGTTCGGGTTCCAGTGCCTCTTGGCGACGTACTCGCCGGTCGAGTGGTAGAGCGTCCGGTGCCGGTCGGCGATCCGGAGCCAGATCGGGTGGTGCCCGTCGGCGTTCGCCTTGTGGGTCCAGAGGATGGGCGTGACCTTGGCCACCGCGGTCGTCGGCTGAGGGGGGACCGGAGGATACAGCCCCCCGGTGCCGTCCCCCTGTCGCACGCCGGCTCAGGCCCGCCGGAACCCCTCGCGCTTCCCGTCCCGGTGGTCGTGGCGGAGGAGGCGGGCGTCGACCGCGACGCTCGAGGCGTCGACGCAGCCCCACGACCGGTCGAGGACCTTCGGCTTGCACGCGGCGCAGATCTCGACAATCCCCCGGTTGCTCTCGGCGTACCGCCAGCGCTTCGCCCTCGGGACGCCGCAGTTGTCGCAGGGGCGACGCGAGCCCCACTGGAAGGTCCCCCGGCCGGAGATCACGACGAGCGGGCCGCTCGGCGACGTCCCGACGTCGGGGAACGGGCGGACGGGCTCGGACCGGGCCGTCCCGTTCACGTAGGTCCTCCGCGTGACCGTCCTCCGCCCTTCGGCCTCGACGGGCGGAGGTCCTTCGAGCGCGGTGGCCACGGCGCCCGTGATCTCCTTGTACTTCGGCCGCCGGCCCCCCTGCCCCTCGCACAGCGTCTGGATGGCGGCCAAGACGCGGCCGGCCTGGTCCGGCGCGATGCCGAGGAGGGAGGACAGCTTCTTCTTCGCGGTCATGCACGTGGACTCCTGGTCCCATGCGGTATCGTCGGCCCCGCCGAAAACGATAGGCCCCCGCCGCTCTCTTTCTACAACGACTAGGACGGCCCGGACCTCCAAGCCGCCGGGTGCCGCCTCGGATGGCCGTAGACTCCGCCCCCCCAGTCGACCCGATTCGTGAGCGAGCCGTTCTTCGAGAGGCCCATCCTCAACTCCCCGTACGCGTACCCCTCCCGGCACTGGGAGCTCGACGAGTCGGGCCAGCCGACCCAGCGCGTCGTCGAGTCCCGCCGGAGGGCCGACTTCGTCACGCCGATCCCGAAGCCGAGGAAGCGGTCGGGGGCCCAGCAGCAGATCGCGTTCGACGAGGGGCTCGGGCTCTCGGGCGAGGGCCAGGTCTACGACCCGACCTCCCACATCAACCCGCTCCGGAAGGAGGTCGACGCGTGGCGGGCCTCGCCGGAGTCCGAGTGGCGCGTGACGCCCGAGACGGCCCGGCTCCTCAAGCACTGGCGGCACCACGAGTTCTCCGACCGGCGCCCGTTCTTCTGCCAGGTCGAGGCCGTCGAGACGGCCATCTGGCTGACCGAGGTGGCCCCGTCGCTCGGGAAGCGGGGCCGCCAGTTCCTCGACCAGCTCGACCGGGCGAACGAGGAGGCCAACCCCGGGCTCAACCGGCTCGCCCTCAAGCTCGCGACGGGGGCCGGGAAGACGACCGTGATGTCGATGCTCATCGCGTGGCAGACGGTCAACGCCGTCCGGTACCCGACGAGCACCCGGTTCACGCGGGGGTTCCTCGTCGTCGCCCCCGGGATCACGATCAAGGACCGGCTCCGCGTCCTCCAGCCGAACGACCCCGACTCGTACTACGAGGCGTTCGAGATCGTCCCCCAGGACATGATGGACGACGTCCGGCGGGCCCGGATCGTCATCACGAACTACCACGCGTTCAAGCTCCGCGAGCGGCTCGCCCTCTCGTCCGGCACGCGGGCCGTCCTCCAGGGCCGGGGCAGCGAGCTCCAGACGCTCGAGACGGAGGGCCAGATGCTCCAGCGCGTGATGCCGGAGCTCATGGGGATCCGGGGCGTCGTCGTCCTCAACGACGAGGCCCACCACTGCTACCGCGAGAAGCCGGGGGACCCCGTCGAGGACGACCTCGACCGCGACGAGCGGGCCGAGGCCGAGGAGAACACCGAGGCCGCCCGGCTCTGGATCTCGGGGGTCGAGGCCGTCGGGCGGACGCTCGGGCTCAAGCGCGTGTTCGACCTCTCGGCTACCCCGTTCTTCCTCAGCGGGTCGGGCTACGCCGAGGGCACGCTGTTCCCGTGGACGATGAGCGACTTCTCGCTCATGGACGCCATCGAGTGCGGGATCGTCAAGCTCCCCCGGGTCCCCGTCGCCGACAACGTCCCGGGCGGCGAGATGCCGAAGCTCCGCGAGCTCTGGCAGAACATCAAGGAGGGCGACCGGCAGCTCCCGAAGGCCGGGGCGCGGAACACGGCCAACCTCGACCCCCAGGACCTCCCCCCGCTCCTCCAGACGGCCCTCGTCGCACTCTACGGCCACTACGAGGAGACCTTCCGGGCGTGGGAGGAGGCCAAGGTCGGCGTCCCCCCCTGCTTCATCGTCGTGTGCCAGAACACGGCGATCTCGAAGCTGGTCTACGAGTTCGTCTCGGGCTACGAGCGCGAGCTCGACGACGGGACGCCGGAGCTCGTGACGAACAAGCCGTTCGAGCTGTTCTGGAACTACGACGCGTACGGCGAGCCGCTGGCCCGGCCGAACACGCTCCTCATCGACAGCCACCAGCTCGAGTCCGGAGAGGCCCTCGACCCGGGGTTTCGCGCGATGGCCGAGGACGAGATCGACCGGTTCCGCCGCGAGCTCCGCCAGCGCGGCGACCACGCGGGGGCCGAGAGCGTCTCCGACGAGGACCTCCTCCGCGAGGTCATGAACACGGTCGGGAAGAAGGGCCGGCTCGGCGGTCAGGTCCGGTGCGTCGTCTCGGTCTCGATGCTCACCGAGGGGTGGGACGCCAACACGGTCACGCACGTCCTCGGCGTCCGGGCGTTCGGGACCCAGCTCCTCTGCGAGCAGGTCGTCGGCCGGGCCCTCCGGCGGCTCTCGTACGAGACGGGCGCCGACGGCCTGTTCGAGCCCGAGTACGCCGACGTCCTCGGGATCCCGTTCGACTTCACGGCCAAACCCGTCGTCGCCCCGCCGAAGCCGCCGCGCCCGACGACCCACGTCCACGCGCTCCGCGAGCGGGACGACCTCGCCGTCCGGTTCCCCCGCGTCGAGGGGTACCGGCTCGACCTCCCGCCGGAGGACCTCCGGGCCGAGTTCACCGAAGACTCGGTCCTCACGCTCACGCCCGACCTCGTCGGTCCGACGACGACCCAGAACTCGGGGATCATCGGACAGAAGGCCGACCTCGGCGTCCAGTACCTCGACCGCGACACGCGGCCGTCGACGCTCGTCTACCTCCTCGCCACGCGGCTCATGACGAACACGTGGCGCGAGGGCGGCGAGCCGATCCCGACCCACCTCTTCGGCCCGCTCCGCCGCGTCGTCCGCCAGTGGCTCGACGAGTGCCTCGAGTGCGTCGGCGGGACGGTCCCGGCCCAGCTCCAGTACAAGACGCTGGCCGACATGGCCTGCGAGAAGATCACGAACGCCGTCACGCGGGCCCACGTCGGCGAAGCCCGGATCCGGGCGCTCCTCGACCCCTACACGCCCGAGGGCTCGACCCGCTTCGTCAGCTTCCACACGACGCGGGCCGACCTCTGGCGGACCGAGAAGAGCCACGTCAACTACGCCGTCCTCGACAGCGACTGGGAGGGCGAGTTCTGCCGCGTCGCCGAGGCCCACCCGGCCGTCCGGGCCTACGTCAAGAACCACAACCTCGGCCTCGAGGTCCCCTACGTGATCGGGGGCAAGAAGCGGCGGTACCGGCCCGACTTCGTCGTCCTCGTCGACGACGGCCGCGACGACCCGCTCCACCTCGTCGTCGAGGTCAAGGGGTACCGTGGCGAGGACGCCAAGCAGAAGGCGGAGACGATGGAGACCCGGTGGGTCCGTGGCGTCAACGAGCTCGGGACGTTCGGGCGGTGGGCGTTCGCCGAGCTGACCGAGGTGTTCCGGCTGGAGGCCGACTTCGAGGCCCTCGTCGCCGAGCGGTTCGGCGCCATGATCGACGCCGCCCCCACCCCCTGACCCCATGTTCGACAGCACCAAGGACGACCTCAACAAGATCCTGGAGCGGGTCCACGACGGGACGCTCCAGCTCCCCGACTTCCAGCGCGACTACGTGTGGAACGACGAGGACATCAAGGGCCTTGTCGCGTCCGTCGCGAAGGGGTTCCCCGTCGGGGCCCTCCTCACGCTCCAGACGGGCGGCGAGGTCCGGTTCAAGCCGCGCCCGCTCGAGGGGGCCCCCGAGGTCCACGACGAGCCGGAGGTCCTCCTCCTCGACGGGCAGCAGCGGATGACGTCGCTGTACCAGGCCACCTACGGCCGGGCGCCCGTCAAGACGAAGACGCCGAAGGGCAAGCTCGTCGACCGGTACTACTACGTCGACATCCAGAGGGCGCTCGAGGCCGGGGCCGACCTCGGCGACGCCGTCGTCGGCGTCCCAGCCGACCGCGTCGTCCGGTCCAACTTCGGCCGGGACGTCGACCTCGACCTCTCGTCGCCCGAGATGGAGTACGAGAACGACCACTTCCCGCTGAACCAGGCGTTCGACAGCCGCGACTGGTTCTACGGATGGACCGACTACTGGCGCGAGCGGGGCCGCGACACCCGCGACGACGAGCGGGCGTTCGTCGAGCGCGTCCTGAAGCGGATCGAGCGGTACGAGATGCCGCTCATCCAGCTCAACAGCAGCAACTCCCGCGAGGCCATCTGCCTCGTGTTCGAGAAGGTCAACGTGGGCGGGAAGAAGCTCGACGCCTTCGAGCTCCTCACAGCCGTCTACGCGGCCGACGAGTTCGACCTCCGCGAGGACTGGCGGGGGAACGGGGAGCCCGGCCGGAAGGAACGGATCGTCGGGACCGAGCGGCGGCGCGACGTCGTCCGCGACACGTCGGCGATGGACGTCCTCCAGGCCTGCTCGATCCTCTACACCCGCGACGTCCGGGCCGAGGCCCGGGCGGCCGGGAAACAGGGGAAGGAGCTCCCCCAGGTCTCGTGCACCCGGGCCTCTGTCCTCGCCCTCCCGATGGACGCCTACGTCCGCTACGCCGACGCCGTCGAGCAGGGGTACCGCGAGGCCGCCGCGTTCTCGAACGAGCTCAACGTGTTCTGGAAGCGCGACGTCCCGTACCCGGCGCTCACGCTGGCGCTGGCGGCCGTCCACGCGATCCTCGGCAACGAGGCCCGGACGGCGGCGGCGAAGGAGAAGATGGCCCGGTGGTACTGGTCCGTCGCGCTCGGCGAGCTCTACGGGTCGAGCACGGAGTCCCGGCTGGCCCGCGACGTCCCCGAGCTCGTCCGGTGGGTCCGGGGCGGCGAGCCCCCGCGGTCGCTCGACGAGGCCCTCTTCCAGACCTCCCGGTTCCGCTCGCTCCGGTCCCGGAACGCGGCGGCCTACAAGGCCATCCACGCGCTCCTGATGGACCGGGGCGCCCGCGACTTCAGCACCGGGAAGAAGGCCGACCTCATGACGGCCCACGACGACCAGATCGACGTCCACCACGTGTTCCCCCAGAAGTGGTGCAAGGACCGGGGGATCCCGCCCTCGGTCTACAACAGCGTCCTCAACAAGACCCCGCTCTCGAGGCGGACCAACCAGGCCATCGGCGGCGACGCGCCGTCGGTCTACCTCCGCCGGATCGAGGACCGGGAGGACCTCGCGCCCGAGAGGCTCGACGAGTTCCTCCGCTCCCACCTCATCGACCCGGATCTCCTCCGGGCCGACGACTTCGAGGGTTTCCTGACCGCCCGCTCGGCCGCGCTGGCCGGGCTCGTTTCCGACGCGATGGGGAAGCCCGTCGTCGACACCGAGGCGACGAACGAGCCCGAGACCGACGCCGCCCCCGACGCCGACTGACCCGCTGGCGACCGCCGTCACCAGTCCGACCGAAACACCCCCGCATGGCCCGCAGCAAGACCGCCCGAGACGTCGAGACGCTCACCCACGACGAGCGCCGGACGCACATCCCAACCCAGGAGTACGCCCCGCTCGTCCACGAGGACGACGCGGCAACGATCGATGTCGCCATTGAGCGGCGGAACCCGGACCAGGACCCCCAGCTCGTCTGGCGTGGGAAGGACACGTCGGACTGGTCGGACCTCGTCATCCAGGCGCCCCCGCTCTACATCCAGGAGAAGGTCCACCCGAAGGTGCTCGTCGACGACCTCATGCGCCAGACGGAGGCGCGCGAGGACGACGAGGACGACGGCCAGATTGACCTGTTCGCGCAGTTCGACGGCGTGCCCGACGGCGACGCCAAGACCGAGTTCTACCAGCACGACGCGAACTGGGCCAACCGGATGATCCTCGGCGACAGCCTCCGGGTCATGGCCTCGCTGGCGGAGCGCGAGGGGCTCCGCGGCAAGGTCCAGTGCATCTACCTCGACCCGCCCTACGGGATCAAGTTCAACTCCAACTTCCAGTGGTCTACGACGAGTCGGGACGTCAAGGACGGGAGGATGGACCACCTGACGCGGGAGCCCGAGCAGGTCAAGGCGTTCCGCGACACGTGGCGCGACGGGATCCACTCGTACCTGACGTACCTCCGTGACCGGCTGACGGTCTGCCGTGATCTGCTCACGGAGTCGGGGTCGATCTTCGTCCAGATCGGCGACGAGAACGTCCACCGCGTCCGGGCGCTCATGGACGAGGTGTTCGGGGAAAACAACTTCATTAGCCAGATTGTCCTGAAAACGACGACGGGCGCAGGAAGTCGTAGCGGAGGAACTGCAACGCTCGCTGGTGTCCATGACTCCGTGCTCTGGTACGCCAAGAGCTCCGACGCTGTCAAGTACCGCCAGCTGTTCTTCGACAAGAGTGAGATGCAATCGGCTGATCTCTATAGGAAGATCCTCATGCCGAGCGGGAGGGACAGAAGGGCCACACCTGAAGAGCTAGACGGCACAACTCAACTCCCCGACGGCGCATATCTATTTCGCCCCGACAACCTCACCAGTCAAAGCTCTCCTTTAAGCGCGGATTTCAAGGTAAGTATTAAAGGCAAGAATATAGGTCCAGGAAAGGGAAGATGGAAAACAAATCGAACTGGAATGGATCGACTCAATAAGTCAAACAGACTATACGTCACTAACAACAATTCTATACAGTATATAAGGAAGTGGTCTGATTTCAGAGTTGCTCCCTACAATAATGTATGGACAGACGTTAGTACTGGATCTTTTACCGCAGATAAGGTATATGTTGTTCAAACCAATGAAAAAATAGTGACCAGATGTGTCTTAATGGCGACCGACCCCGGTGACATCGTCCTTGATCCGACGTGCGGTTCGGGGACGACAGCCACTGTTGCCGAACAGTGGGGACGCCGGTGGATCACTATCGACACCTCCCGTGTCGCGCTGGCGCTCGCCCGCGCCCGACTGATGGGTGCCCGGTACCCGTACTACCTCCTCAAAGACACTCGCGAGGGACAGCGCAAGGAGGCCGAGATCCAGCGTCGCGAGCCGTCTATCGCGCCCACCTCGGGCGACGTGCGGCAGGGGTTCGTCTACGAGCGGGCGCCCCACATCATGCTCCGCGACATCGCGAATGCCACTCAGGTCGACGTGATCTGGGATCGGTTCGCGGACGAGATGGACCCGATCCGCGCCGAGATCAACCAGCGGACGGGCCTGGAGATGGAGGAGTGGCAAATGCCTCGGAATCCCGGCGAGCCGTGGCCCGAGGCGGCCCGGAAGCAGCACAAGCGGTTCACGCGCGTCACGACCGACGCCACGCGGCAGAAGGCCGTCGACCGGATCAACGAGATCCTGGGCCGGGCCTACACCATCGACACGCTCCCCGAGCACCCCGTCGACGCCTGGGAGGACGAGGCGCTCCTCGACCTCCACCGCCGCTGGTGGGACCTCCGCATCGAGCGCCAGCGCGAGATCGACGCGAGCATCGCCGCCGCCGCCGACTTCGAGTACCTCTACGACCGGCCCTACGAGGACGCCTCGAAGGTCCGCGTCGCGGGGCCGTTCACGGTCGAGAGCCTCGCCCCCCACCGGACGCTCGGCGTCGACGCGGACGGGAACGTGGTCGACCGGGTCGCCGAGGACCGGTCCGGCGCCGGAGGCCAGGACTTCCCCTCGCTCATCTTAGAGGCCCTCCGGAAGGCCGGCGTCCAGCAGGCCCACAAGGAGGACCGGATCGAGTTCGAGTCGCTCACGGCGTGGCCCGGCGAGCACGTCTGCGCCGTCGGGACGTACCGCGAGGAGGCGACCGGGACGGACCGGAAGGCCGGCGTCTTCATCGGCCCCGAGTTCGGGACCGTCGCCCGGCAGGACCTCGTCCTCGCCGCCCGCGAGGCGGCCGACGCCGGGCTCGACGCGCTCGTCGCCTGCGCGTTCAGCTACGGGGCCCACGCGACCGAGTTCGAGAAGCTCGGCCGCGTCCAGGTCCTCAAGGCCCGGATGAACGCCGACCTCCACATGGCCACCGACCTCGCCGACACCGGGGGCGGCAACCTCTTCGTCATCTTCGGCGAGCCCGACGTCGAGGTCTTCGAGGCCGAGGACGGCGACCCGGGCCAGGTCCAGGTCCGAATCCGGGGCGTCGACGTGTTCGACCCGTCGACCGGAGAGGTCCGCTCCGACGACACGGACGGGATCGCGTGCTGGTTCGTCGACACGGACTACAACGAGGAGAGCTTCTTCGTCCGCCACGCCTACTTCCTCGGGGCCGGCGACCCGTACAAGGCGCTGAAGACGACGCTCAAGGCCGAGATCGACGAGGAGGCGTGGGCCTCGCTCTACGGCGACACGTCGCGCCCGTTCGACCCTCCGTCGACGGGCCGGAGCGCCGGGACGGTCATCAACCACCGCGGCGACGAGGTCATGAAGGTGTTCCGCGTCGAGCGCGACGCCTGAGCCCCGCCCCATCATGAGCCCCTCTGACCTCCGGACCCCGACCGTCCCCGAGTACGCCGCAGCGTTCCGGGCGGTCGGGCCCGACCTCACCGACCACCAACGCGCGCTCCTCCGTGCCCACCACGCCGCGCCGGCCCGGGTCGCGACGGCCACGACGCTCGCGGGGGCCGCCGGCCTCGCGGACCACCGGGCGGTCAACCGGACCTACGGCGGGCTCGCCCGGGCCGTCCGCGAGGCGCTCGACCTGCCGGCCGGGGATCTCGCCCAGATCGGGGTCCTCGTCGACTTCGTCCCCCCGGGCACGCTGGCGAACGAGCACTGGCTCTGGGTCCTCCGGACGAACGTGGCCGGGGCCCTCGAGGCCCTCGGGTGGGTCCCCCCCGAGTCCCACCTCCTGTACCCGCACGGGACGACGCCTCGGCAGCGTGGCGACGGGCACGAGAGGAACGCCGGAGGCGTTTAGCGTTTATAGCGTTTACATTCCGGCCCGACCCGCCGATCCCCTCCTCCACACCCCGACCCCCATGTCGCGCAACCGGCTCGACCCCGCCGACTTCGCGCCCGAGGCGCTGACCGAGCTCTCCGGCGTCCTCCACCGCCCGGGCCGCGCCGCCCTCGTCGACGAGGAGGGGAACCGGGTCGACATCCCGACCCCGCTCTTCCGCCACCTCGAGCGCGTCGTCCGCCTGATGGCCGAGCACCGGACCATCGTGATGATTCCCGAGGACGAGGTGTTCACGACGCAGGCCGCCGCGGACTACCTCGGCGTCTCCCGCCAGCACCTCGTCGACCTCGTAGAGGCCGGCGAGATCGAGCACCACAGGGTGGGGACCCACCGGCGGATCCGGTTCCACGACCTCCGGACGTACGAGGCCCGCCGCGACGCCGAGCGGAAGCGGGCGCTCGACGACCTCATGGACGCCGTCGACGAGGCCGGGCTCTACGACAGCACCCACGGCGAGTAACGTGCCGCTCAAGGCCGACTTCAAGGTCTTCCTCGACGCCTGCGTCCTGGCCGACATCGCGGTCTGCGACCTCCTCCTCCGTCTGGCGGAGCGGCCCCGCCAGTACCTCCCCCAGTGGTCGGACGAGGTCCTCGCCGAGACCCGCCGGACGCAGGAGAAGTTGGGGTGGCCCGACCGGCTCGTCGACTCCTTCGAGGACCGGCTCCGGACCGTCTTCCCGGAGGCCCTCGTGACCGGGCACGAGCACCTGATCGACGTGGTCGAGAACGACCCGAAGGACCGTCACGTCCTCGCCGCCGCCGCGCACGCCAAGGCCGAGGTCATCCTCACGTTCAACCTCGACGACTTCCCCGACGAGGCCCTCGCCCCCTGGGGCGTCACGGCCGTCCACCCCCAGCGCTACCTCCTCACGCTCTACAGCATCGACCCGCTCCAGGTCGTCAGCCGGGTGTCGGAGATCGCCGCGAAGCGGGGCGAGGACGAGCAGGACGTCCTGATCCGGTTCGGCCGGGCCCTCCCGGACTTCGCGTCCCGTCTGATGGACGACCTCGACCTCACCTAATCCCCGCCCCCGTGGAGTTCCGGATCGCCGACACGTTCACCGACAGCCTCGCCAAGCTGACGAACCAGGAGCAGAAGGCGGTCAAGACGACGGCGTTCGACCTCCAGGTCAACCCGGCCCACCCGTCGATCCAACTCCACCGGATCGACCGGTCGAAGGACGACAACTTCTGGTCGGCCCGGGTCAGCCGCGACGTCCGGCTCGTCGTCCACCGGACGTCCGGGAGCTTCCTCCTCTGCTACGTCGACCACCACGACGCGGCCTACGCCTGGGCCGAGCGTCGGAAGATCGAGCGGCACCCGAGGACGGGGGCGGCCCAGATCGTCGAGGTCCGCGAGACCGTCCGCGAGGTCCCAACCTACGTCCCCGTCGAACGGTCGGCCCCGGAGCCCGAGGCCCCGCCGGAGCCGGCGCCCGCCCGGCCCCTCTTCGCCGGCCTCACCGCGGACGACCTCCTCGGCTACGGCGTCCCGCCCGATTGGGTCGACGCCGTCGCCGCGGCGACCGAGGACACGGTCCTCGACGTGGCCGCCCGGCTCCCGGCCGAGGCCGCCGAGGCCGTCCTCCGCCTGGCCGTCGGGGAGACGCCCGTCGTCGCCCCGACCGCGCCCGAGGAGGCCGACCCGTTCGAGCACCCCGACGCGCTCCGCCGCTTCCGGACGGTCGAGGACCGGGACGAGCTCGAGCGGGCCCTCGACTTCCCGTGGGACAAGTGGGCCGTCTTCCTCCACCCGACCCAGCGGGCCACCGTCGAGCGGTCGTACAACGGCCCGGCCCGCGTGGCCGGATCGGCCGGGACCGGGAAGACCGTCGTCGCGCTCCACCGGGCCGTCCACCTCGCCGAGGCCGACGACGACGCCCGCGTCCTCCTCACGACGTTCTCGGACCCGCTGGCCCACGCGCTCAAGGACAAGCTCCGGACGCTCGTCTCGAACCGGCCCCGCCTCGCCGAGCGGATCGACGTCCTCGCCCTCGACGCCGTCGCCCTCCGGCTCTACCGGGCCGCCGGCGGCGCCCCGACCGTCGTCTCGGCCGACGAGGAGGCCGAGGTCGTTGCGGAGGCCGTCGCCGAGGCCGGCGACCCCTCGCTCTCGGGCCGGCTCGCCCTCGCCGAGTGGCGCCACGTCGTCGACGCGTGGCAGCTCGGGACGTGGGACGACTACCGCGACGTGTCCCGGGCCGGCCGCCGGACGCGGCTCCCCCAGGGCCGCCGCGAGGCCGTATGGGCCGCCGTCGAGGGCGTCCGCCGCCGGCTCGCGGACCGGGGGCTCGTCACGATGTCGGCCGTCTACGGCGCCCTCGCCGAGCTCTACGAGGGCGGCCACCCCTCCCCCTACGACCACGTCGTCGTCGACGAGGCCCAGGACGTCGGCGTCGCCCAGCTCCGGTTCCTCGCCGCGATGGCCGGCGGCCGGCCGGACGGCCTGTTCTTCGCCGGCGACCTCGGCCAGCGGATCTTCCAGCCCCCGTTCTCGTGGCGCCAGCTCGGCGTCGACGTCCGCGGCCGGTCCCACACGCTCCGGATCAACTACCGGACGTCCCACCAGATCCGGCGCCGGGCCGACGGCCTCCTCAACCCCGAGATCGCCGACGTCGACGGCGTCGTCGAGCGCCGGGCCGGCACGACGTCCGTGTTCAACGGGCCCGAGCCCGTCGTCCTCGTCGCCGACGACGCCGCGTCCGAGGCCGAGGCCGTCGGCGACTGGCTCGCCGGGCTCGTCGGGGCCGGCGTGGCCCCGGCCGAGATCGGGATC
>CAXRFJ010000399.1:0-2425 GCA_964229475.1 Rubrivirga sp. | reverse complement strand
CAAGGGCGTCATGGCCGAACTGACCGGGCGCGAGGGCGGCTATTCCCGGGGCAAGGGCGGCTCCATGCACATGTTCAGCCGGGAAAAGCACTTCTACGGCGGCCACGGCATCGTCGGCGGGCAGATCCCGGTCGGCGTCGGGATGGGTTTCGCCTCGAAGTACAAGGAGGACGGTGGGTGCTCGCTCACGTTCTTCGGCGACGGGGCCATCAACCAGGGCGCGTTCCACGAGGCGGCCAACCTCGCGGCGCTCTACGACGTCCCGGCGCTCATCATCGTCGAGAACAACGCCTACGCGATGGGGACCTCCGTCGAGCGCTCGCGCGGCGACGCCCAGCTCTACAAGCAGGGCTACCCGTACGGCATGAAGACGGCCGTGATCGACGGGATGGACCTGTTCGAGGTCTACGGCGCCTTCAAGCAGATCGCCGACGACGCCCGCGGCGAGACCGACGGTCAGACGAAGCCGTACTTCGTCGAGGTCCAGACGTACCGCTACCGCGGCCACTCCATGTCCGACCCCCAGAAGTACCGGACGAAGGAGGAGATGGAGGCCAAGAAGAACGAGGACCCCATCGTCCGGACCCGCCTCTACGTGCTCGAGCACGACCTCGCCACCGACGAGCAGCTCGACCAGATCGATGAGGACGTCAAGGCCGAGGTCATGGCGTCCGTCGAGTTCGCCGAGCAGTCGCCGTTCCCCGACGTCTCGACGATGTACGAGGACGTGTTCGTCGGCGACGTGCCGCGCGTCAAGTGATCCAGTTCGGAGTTCAGGGTTCGGAGTTCAGAGTTGGACTCCGGGGCTCGAACTCCGAACCCTGAACCCTGAACTCTGAACTTCTAAATGGCTGAACTTCAATTCCGCGAGGCCCTCCGCGCCGCGATGACGGAGGAGATGGAGCGCGACGAGTCCGTGTACCTCATCGGCGAGGAGGTCGCCGAGTACGACGGCGCGTACAAGGTGTCCCAGGGGATGCTCGACCAGTTCGGGCCCAAGCGGATCATCGACACGCCGATCTCGGAGTCGGGCTTCGCCGGCCTCAGCATCGGCGCGGCCATGATGGGCCTCCGGCCGATCGTCGAGTTCATGACGTGGAACTTCACGTTCGTGGCCTTCGACCAGATCGTGTCGAACGCCGCGAAGGTCCGCTACATGTCGGGCGGGCAGGCCAAGATCCCGATCGTGTTCCGCGGCGGGAACGGGGCGGCCGGCCAGCTCGGCGCGACGCACTCGAACTCGGTCGAGGCCCTGTACTCGAACGTCCCGGGTCTCAAGATCATCGCGCCGTCGAACCCCGACGACGCCAAGGGCCTCCTCAAGAGCGCCATCCGCGACGACAACCCGGTCCTGTTCCTGGAGTCGGAGCTGATGTTCGGCCTCCGCGGCGAGGTCTCGGACGCCGAGGACTACACGATCCCGATCGGCGAGGCCCGCGTCGCGCGCGAGGGCGACGACGTCACGATCGTGGCCCACTCGAAGAGCTACTGGCTGGCCATGGAGGCCGCCGAGGAGCTCGCCAAGCAGGGCGTCGAGGCGACGGTCATCGACCCGCGCACGATCCGCCCGTACCCCATCGACGCCGTCGTCGAGTCGGTCAAGACGACGAACCGGCTCGTGATCGTCGACGAGAGCCAGCCGTTCGGCGGCATCGCGGCCGAGGTCGGCTTCCAGATCCAGCGCGACTGCTTCGACCACCTCGACGCGCCCGTCGAGCGGGTCACGGCCGAGGACGTCCCGGCGCCGTACGCCAAGAACCTCATCGAGGCCTGGATGCCGTCGGTCGACGAGACCATCGCGGCGGTCAAGAAGACGCTATACATGTAGGGACTGGGGGCTGGCGACTCGGGACTGGGGATGCCCAGGCCGGTCGCCGGTGCTCGCTCCCGACCCCTTTCCCCCTTTAGTCCCTCTAGTCCCCAATCCCAAGTCCCCATGGCAATCGCCGTCGAAATGCCCAAGATGAGCGACACGATGGAGGAGGGCGTCCTCGTCGCGTGGCTCGCCGAAGAGGGCGCGTCGGTGTCGGCCGGCGACGTGATCGCGCAGGTCGAGACCGACAAGGCCACGATGGACCTCGAGGTCTACGACGACGGCGTGCTCCTCAAGCGCGTCGTCGGCGAGGGCGACTCGGTCCCGATCGGCGCGCTCATCGCCGTGCTCGGCAAGGAGGGCGAGAGCCCCGACGCCGTCCTCGCGAAGTACTCGGGCGACGGCGCGAGCGGCTCGGCCGATGACGCCGAGGTCCAGCCCGCCCCGCCCGCGACGCAGGAGGCCGAGCCGGCCCCGGCCGGCCTCGAGGGCAAGGCGCCCACCGCCGACGCCCAGGCGCCGGCGGCCCCGAGCGTCCAGCCGGTCGGCGGTGACGGCGCCGCGCAGGAGGCCACGCCGTCCGCCTCGGGCGCCGCGGCGGGCCGGGTCAAG
>CAXRFJ010000398.1:0-2557 GCA_964229475.1 Rubrivirga sp. | reverse complement strand
CCGAAGTCGTCGCCCACGAAGGCGTGGAGCCACGGCATCGGCGCGACGCGCTGGCGGAAGGCCTCGGCGTCGTCGGGGTAGAGGTCGAGCGAGACGCTGAGGACGTCGAGCCGGTCGCCGAACGCCTCGTGGACGGCCGCGATGCGCGGGATCTCGGCGTGGCACGGGACGCACCACGAGGCCCAGAAGTCGACCAGCACGAACCGCCCCTCGAAGTGGGCGGGCGTGTACAGCACCTCCGGGTCCGCGAGCGACGGGAACGCGAAGTCGGGCGCCTCCCCCGCCTCGGCGGACGAGCCGACCGCGGCGGACGTGGAGACCACGGCGTCCGTGATCCGCGGGGCCTGGGCGGCCACGGCGGACGCCGCGAGCGCGACGACGAGGGCCGCGGCCCTCATGCGGTCGCGTCGGCCGGAGCGGCGTCGGGGGACGGGTCGTCCGTCCGCCGCCGCGTCGTGAGCCCGAGGCCGACGAGGCCGGCGAGCACGAACCCGATCGAGATGAGCTGCGACTGCGGCATCCCGAACGCGGCCTCCGGGTTGACGCGGATGAACTCGATCAGGAACCGCTCGGCGCCGGCGAACACGAGGTAGAGCGAGATCAGCCAGCCCGCCTGGAACGGGTTCTTCCGCAGCATCCAGAGGATGCCGGCGAGGGCGGCCGACAGGGCGAACTCGTAGAGCATCGTCGGGTACACGCCGTCGGGGCTGGCGAGCGTGCACTCGGCCCCGCGCTCGACGGCGTTGTAGACGACCGGGTCCATCTGCCCGAGCATGTTGTTCGGGAACGTCTCGCTCCAGAGCCACGACGGGATCCAGCCGGGCTTGTCCTCGAGCTGCGAGCACACGCCCCAGTCGCCGTCGCCCGAGAGGTAGCACCCGATCCGCCCGATGCCGTAGGCCAGGAGGAGGCCCGGCGCGGCGGCGTCGGCGAGGTGGGCCCGGCTGACGCCTTTCTTCTTGGCGTACCACAGGATGACGGCCGAGCCGAGCAGGATGCCGCCGTAGACCGTCAGGCCCGAGCCCGAGAAGATCATGCCGAGCGGGTCGGCCGTGAACTCGTCCCAGTAGTCGATGATGTGGAACAGCTTGGCGCCGATCACGCCGAAGGCGCCGGCCATGAGCGCCATGTTCCACAGGAGCGCCGACGGGCTCGTGAGCGCCACCTTCTCGCGCCCCTTCGCGTCCTTGACCTTCGCCCGCACCGCCGCCATCCAGCCGAGCGCGTAGCGACGGTCGACCTCGACGCGCGTCATCGCCGTCGCGACGAGGATGGCGACGGCCACCATGAGGCCGAACGAGTAGAGCTCGACCGGCAGCTCGAAGCCGAAGAGGTCGCGCGTGAGGTCGCTGATCCGGGGGTACATCGGGCCGGGGTGGGTCGCGGGAAGCTAGCGGCGCGCGAGACGCCGCCCGGGTCGAACGGGTTACGCCGCCGTCTCGCGCACGAGCTCGACCGCGAGCCGGTCGATCGGGACGGCCCGCTGCTCGCTGGCGCCGAGGTCGCGGACCTGCGCCACGCCGGCCGCCAGCTCGTCGTCGCCGAGGATGACGGAGTAGCCGGCCTGCGACCGGTCAGCGGCCTTCATCTGGGCCTTCATCGAGCGCCCGCCGAGGGCGAAGTCGACGGCGAGGCCGGCGCGGCGGAGCGTCTGGGCGATGCCGAACCCGGCCGCCTCGGCGGCCTCGCCGAGGCAGACGAGGAACACGTCGGGCCGCGGCGGCTCGATCACGTCGGCGCCCTCGGCCTCCAGGGCGAGGAACAGCCGCTCGATCCCGGCCGCGTAGCCCACGGCCGGCACCGTCCGCTTCGAGCCGATGGCCTCGGCGAGCCCGTCGTACCGGCCGCCGGCGGCGAGGGCCCCCTGCGCGCCGATCTTGTCGTGCTCCAACTCGAACACGGTCCGCGTGTAGTAGTCGAGGCCGCGGACGAGGAGCGGGTCCTCGACGTACGGGATCGCGAGGCCGTCGAGCAGCGCCTTGACGGTCTCGTAGTGGTCGCGCGCCTCGGCGCCCACGAAGTCGGGGAGCTTGGGCGCGTCGGCGAGGAGGGCCCGCTCGTCGCGGCTCTTGGTGTCGAGGATCCGCAGCGGGTTCGTCTCCAACCGCTGGCGGGACGTCTCGGAGCGCGCGTCGGCGTGGGGCTCGAAGTACTGGCGGAGCGCGTCGCGGTAGGCCGGGCGGTCGGCGGCGTCGCCGAGCGTGTTGAGGCGGAGCCGCGTCTCGGAGATGCCGAACGCGTCGTAGACCGCCCGCATGTTGGCCACCACCTCGGCGTCGGCGCGCGGGTCGTCGGAGCCGAGGAGCTCGGTCCCGAACTGGTGGAACTGGCGGAACCGGCCCTTCTGGGGGCGCTCGGCGCGGAAGCACGGGCCGAGGTAGTACAGCCGCTGGGCGCCGCCGCGCTGGTCGAGGTGGTGCTCGAGGTACGCCCGCATGACGGGCGCCGTGACCTCGGGCCGGAGGACGTACGTCTCCTTCGAACGCTCGACCGTAAACATCTCCTTCTGCACGATGTCGGTCGTCCCGCCGACGCCGCGCGCGACGAGGTCGAGCGG
>CAXRFJ010000397.1:0-5697 GCA_964229475.1 Rubrivirga sp. | reverse complement strand
CTGGTCCGCGAACCGCTTGTCGAACGTCTCCCGCCAGCCGGGCCAGTCGTCGAAGTCGCGGCCCATCGTCCAGTCGCTGTCGACGCCGGGCGTCCAGTCGAGCGCGCCGAGGTCGTAGGCCGGGTCGTCGTAGAGGGCGGGCGGGCGTGCCGGGACGCCGTCGTAGGGCTCGAAGAACGTGCCCCGGTACCCGAGCACGGCGTCGCCGACGGCCGCGACGACCTGGCTCCGTCCGAACCGCGGGTGGCACAGCCACAGCATCACGTCGGCCGGCTGGCCGTGCGCGTCGGACCACGCCGCGAGGACGTCGGTCCATCGCGCGTGCACGTCGAGCATCACGTCCAGGATGCGGCGGCGGAGCCACGGCGGCGGCGTCCGCGGACGGAGGTTGCCCCACGGTGCGAGGTGGAGCTCGAACGTGCAGTAGCCGTAGGCCTCCAGCATCCGCCCGTCGGGCTCGGCGTAGCGGTCGCGGAGTTCCTCGACGTGGCGGAGGCGCCGGCGCCAGCCACGGACCTTGCCTCGGTTGAACAGCCCGCCCACTACGCGGGCTCGGCTTCGCCGTACACGAACCGCGGGGCGCCCGTCGGGACCGTCTTCGCGGCGGCGGGCATCTCGATCTCCGGCAGGCGGACGGGAGGCTCGTAGCCGTCGGGCAGCGGGTTCGGCTCGGCCCAGAGCGTCCCGCGCGTCGTCTCCATCACCACGTGGTCGCCGGCCCGGCCGAGGACGTAGTCGCGCGTGAGCGGGACCTTCCCGTCGGGCGTGTCGAGGACGTAGGTCGGCACGGCGAAGCCGGAGGTGTGGCCGCGGAGCTCGCGCATGATCGCCATGCCCGTCTCGATGGGCGTCCGGAGGTGGGCCGTCCCGCCGATGAGCTGGGCCTGGTACACGTAGTACGGCCGGACGCGCATCGCCACGAGCCCGTTGCAGAGGGCCATCATGGTCTCGGCGTCGTCGTTGATGCCGGCCAGCAGGACGGTCTGGTTGCCGACGGGCACGCCCGCCTCGGCGAGCCGCTCGCACGCCTGCCGCGCCTCGGGCGTGAGCTCCTTGGGGTGGTTGAAGTGGGTGTTCAGCCAGACCGGGTGGTGCGCCTTCAGGATCTCACACAGCTCCGGCGTGATCCGCATCGGGTTCACCACGGGCAGCCGCGACCCGAGGCGGACGACCTCGACGTGGGGGATCGACCGGAGCTCGCCCAGCAACCAGTCGATGTTGGCGTCGGAGAACACGAGCGGGTCGCCGCCGGTGAGGAGGACGTCGCGGATCTCGGGGTGCGCACGGAGGTACGCCAGCCCCTCGCGGAGCTCGTCCTTCCGCATCATGAAGTCCGCGTCGCCAACCATCCGCTTGCGGAGGCAGTACCGGCAGTACACGGCGCACTCGGAGGTCACGCAGAAGGCGACCTTGTCCGGGTAGTTGTGGACGAGGTTCTTGACCGGGCTGTGGCCGACCTCGTCGAGCGGATCCACCACGCCGACGATGTCGGGCGCGGTTTCCTCGGCCTGCGGCACGACGTGCTGGCGGACCGGGCAGGCGGGGTCGGTCGGGTCCATCAGGCTCGCGTAGTACGGCGTGATGGTCCACCGGAACACGTCGGCCGTGGCCTCGATGGCGGCGCGCTCGGCGGCCGTCGGGCGGACGTAGCGCTCGAGCGTGGCGACGTCGCTCACGCGGTGGCGCATCTGCCACCGCCAGTCGTTCCACTCCGCGTCGGAGGCGTTGTGCTGGGGCCAGGTGGTCACGCGTCGTCGGGCTTGCGGACGTAGGGGTAGCGCCGGTACTGCGCCAGCACCTCGGGGTCGGTCGTGTCCTCGAACGTCTCGCCGCAGGCGGCGCACGAGAACCGGATCCGCTTGGGCGTGCTGGACATCCCGTTGAACAGGGCGAGCCAGCCGCCCGTCCCGTGCGTGAGGTCGGCGCGGGCCGAGTGGTGGTAGCGGTCGTGGCCGCAGGAGCAGGTCGGGCGCGGGTCCATGCCGGAGCCTACCGCCTCGGCGCGCCGCCGTTCACGGATCGCCCGCGGATTCGCCGGTCAGGCGCGGTCCCGGCGCCGGGCCGGGGCCGCCTCGGCGACATCGTCGGGCGGGTCGAGGAGCGACGGATCGAGCCGAGGGCCCAGCGCGGGCTCGGTGTGGGGTGCCTCGCGCGCGCCCTCCGGCGGGCCGGCGCCCTCGAACGCCCGCGCCAGGTCGTCGGCGATCCGCTCCGCCTCGGCGGCCTGCCGGTCCCGCCGGCGCTCGGTCCAGCGGGTCAGCATCGGCGCCCCGGCGGCCGTGACGGCCGCCATCGTCAGCAGCACCGCGATCACGCCCGCGACATCGCCCCACCCCAGCCCTTCGGCGACGCCCGCCCCGACGAGCATCCCGAGCGCCGCGCCCACGACGGCCGAGAGGGCGACCGACTGCCAGCGCGAGTCCGCCGACCCGCCGTCGACGGTCACGACACGGACGCGCGTGCGGTCGCCGCGGGGGCTGGCGGTCACGGTCGTCCGGGCCCCGGTGGCCGTGGTGTGGGTCCACTCCCGGCTGGCGTCGGCGCTGGCCGTGGGCGCCGCCTCCCCGGCCCCGAGGCGCACCTGGAGGGCGGCCACGGCGTCCTCCCACACCGCCAGGCGGAGCGGGGCGTCGACCCACCGCTCGGCGACGGCGGTCCCGGGCCGGGCGGGGTCGAGGTGGAGGAGGCCCGCGTCGAGCTCGCCCGCGGCACGGCGGACGAGGGCCGGGTCGAGGCCGGCCTCGGCGCCCGCCCGGGCGATCTCGTCCAGCGTGAGGCCCGGCTCGCCCTCGCGGTCGAGCCCCCGGCGCTGCCCGTCGGCGGCGCGGGCGAGGATGGCCGCGATCTCGCGGTCGGTGTAGGTGCGGTCGGGCATGGGGGTCGTACGAGCAGCGCTCCCGGGCGTTCGGCGTCTACTCGCGTCGGCCCCCGCCGGCGCCGAGGCGGGCGGGCTCGGCGAGCGCCCGATCGATCGCGGCGCCCAGCACGTCGGCGAGGAAGGCGTCGTAGGGCTGGCCGTCGAGCTCGGCGAGGATCGCGAACGTCCCGTCGGGCGCGAACGTCGGGAGCGGGTTGATCTCGACGAAGACCGGCGCGCCGTCGGGGCCGACGCGGAAGTCGGACCGCGAGAAGTCGCGGCACTCGAGCGCGCGGTGGGCGGCCAGCGCGGCCTCGGCGAGCCGAGTTTCCAGCTCGGGCGTGAGCGCGCCCTCGACCACGTAGTCCGGGTCGCCGGGGAGCGCGTGGACGCCGATGCCGGAGCGGGGCTCGACGGCCCGCTGGAGCGCCGGCAGGGCCCGTGCGCCCGCCCCGGTGCCGACGACGCCGACCGTCCACTCGGCCCCGTCGACGAACGCCTCGACGACGAGGTCCTGCTCGTAGAGGTCGTGCTGGCGGGCGGCCTCGGCGGCCAGCCCCCCGGCCGTCTCGCAGCGGCTGGACGGCGCGATGCCCTTGGCCGTGCCCTCGTAGCGCGGCTTGACCATGGCCGGGAACGCGAGCCCGCCCGCCTCGGCGACCGCGCGGGCGTCGGCGCCGGGCGGGACGACCACGCCGGCCGGGACCGCGACGCCGGCCGCCGCGACGACGGTCTTCGTGAGGTGCTTGTCGAGCGAGACCGACAGCGCGAGCGCGTCGCTCCCGACGTGCGGGACGCCCGCCAGTTCGAGCAGGACGGGCACGTGGGCCTCGCGATTCCGGCTCCCGTAGCTCTCGGCGATGTTGACGGCGACGTCGACGCCGAGGCGCGGCATCCGGGCGAGGACGGCCTCGGCGTTGCCGAGGCGGACTGGCTCGTACCCGAGCCGCCGGACCGCGGCCTCGAGCGCGGCGACGGTCTCCTCGGGCTCGTACTCGGCGTCCCAGTCGGGCGGCGCCCCGGGCGGGGGCGGCGCGTCGCCGAACCGGTCGTAGCAGAGGCCGACGCGGAGCGAGTGGGGGTCAGCCACGGACCCGCCCCCGGCTCGCGTCGCGGCCGTCGGCGTCGGGCGCGTCCGGCAGAGCGTCCAGGTCGAGGCGGCCGGCGGGCGCCGCGGCGGCCGTCTCGCGCGCGGCTTTTCCCGTCGCGTCCGCCTCGGCCGGGCCGCGGAGGACCGGGACGAGGTCGTCTGCCAGCTCGCCGAGCTGGCGGAGCTTCCGGGCCCGCCAGCGGCGGTCGGCGGCGACGCGCGGCGCGGCGGCGGCCCACGTCAGGACGAGCGTGAGGAGCGCGGCCACCCAGGCGGCCGTCGGCCCGCCCAGGCCGCTCCCAACGGTGCCCCCCACGAGGGCCAGGACCATGGCGATCACGCCGCCGTAGGCGACGCCCTCGACCGCCGAGCTCGACAGCCCGACGAGCTGGGTGATGTGGAGCCGCGTCCGGTCGCCGCGCGGGCTGGCCGTCACGCGCGTGCGGACGCCCATCGGGCTCGTGTGCGACCACTCGAACGACTGGCCGACCTGCTGGACCGTCTCGCCGGCCGTGTTCCCGAACCCCGACCCGATCGTGGCGCCGAACCGCGTCCGGAGCTCGGCGACGGCGTCTTCCCAGCCCGCGGCCGTGAACGGCGCGTCGATCCAGCGCTCGGCATAGACCTGCGTCCGGCTCTGGCCCGACTGGCGGGCGAGCGTCCGCCCGGCCTCGTCGATTTCGGCGGCGGCGGCGCGGAGGTGGGCCGGGGCGATGCCGGACTCCCGACCGATCCGCTCGATCTCGTCGTGGGTGAGGCCGGCGTCGCCGCCGCCCGCCTCGGCCGCCTGCTGGCGCTCGACGGCGCGCTCGATGATGGCCGAGACCTCGCGTTCGGAGTAGGTGCGCATGGCGGAAGGCTACGAGCGCGCGCGGTCCCGGTGCGAGCCCCGCGGCGCCGCGTCGTCGCCGGTCTCCATCAGCCCGTCGAGGTCGAGCCGCGGGCCGGCCGCCCCCGCCTCGGCGCCCCCGCGGACGGACGCCCCGGCGTCGGCCCGGACGAGCAGGTCGAGCTGGTCCGCCAGCGCCTCGAACTCCGCCCGCCGCGTCTCCGACCACCGCCGGAGCGACGACCGGACCCCGAAGGAGATGCCGACGCCCACGAGGAGCGTCGCCACCGGGATGATCCAGACGTACAGGTCGAAGTCGCCGAGCCCGAAGAGGAGGGCCAGCAGCGCTGTGAGGCCCGCCGTGACCGGGACGAGGCCGCGGAGCCCGCTCGCCTCCTGGGCCCGCGACGTCGAGAACGTCAGCCGCGTGCCGCCCTCGACCGGCTCGGCCACGACGCGGAGGTTCGACTGCGGCCCGCTCGTCCACTCGCGGACGCGGCCGATCTCGGTCGGGAGGCCCTGCGCCCCGAACGTCCGCCGAAACCGCGCCACCGCCTGCGCCCAGAGGTCGTCCGTGAGCTCGCCGGGCACGACGCGGACGACGCGCGGCGTGAGGTCGATGCCGTCCACCTCGACGCGCTCCGCCGGCGGGCCGTCGCGGAGCTCGGCGACGGCCGCGGCCACGTGCGCCGGGTCGAGCCCGGCCTCGGCGCCGATGGCCTGGAGCTCCTCCAGCGACAGCCCCTCGCCGCGGGCCTCGACGGCGTGCTGGCGCTCGGCCGCCCGCGCGAAGATCTGCCGGGCCTCGTCCTCGGTGAAGCCGTTCATCGCGTCCGTCGGCGGGGCGCGGCTCGGTCCATCTCGGGGCCGAGGCCGGCGGGGTCGTCGTCCAGGAGCGCCGGGTCGATGCGGCCGGAGGCG
>CAXRFJ010000396.1:0-11848 GCA_964229475.1 Rubrivirga sp. | reverse complement strand
CGGCATTTCCGCCGCCGGCGGCGTCGGCGACGGCGCGACGGGGTCGGGAGCCGCCGAGGGTTTCGACGGCGACGGGGCGAACGGGTCCGGCGCCGATCCACCCTGTGGCGACGACGGGGACGGTGCGAACGGGTCGGTGGCCGGCGACTTCGGCGGCGACGGTGCGAAGGGGTCGTCGGCCGGGGCCTCGGCTCTGCTGGGGGCCGGAGCGATGAAGGGGTCGTCGTTCGCCGGCTTCGGTGACTCGGGCGTGGACGGGTCCGGGGCGAACGGATCGTCGGCGACCGGCGCGGGTCGGGACGGCGCGAACGGGTCTGCCGGCGAACCGCCCGAGGCCGGCGGGTCCGGGGCGAACGGGTCGCCGCCGGGCGCGAACGGGTCGGGCTCGTCGGCGTCGGGCGGCGGGCTCCCGTAGGGGCGGTAGATCCGCGTCGCGTCGTCGTCGGGGCGGGTATCGTCGGCCATGGCGTGGGTCAGCCCGGCGTCGGCGCGAGCAGCTCGTACTCGGCGTCGGCGAACTCGATCGGGGTGAAGAGGGCGACGGCGCCGGCGTCGCGGATGGCGTCCCAGAAGGGCCCACTCCGGCGCGGCACGAAGTAGGCGGCGCGGGGGTCGACGGGGAGCCCCGTGGGCGGCGTCGGCGAGGCCTGGAGCGGGAGCGCGAGCGTGGCCGTGCGGATGACGGTCTCGATCGAGTCCGGCGACGCGACGCGGAGCAGCTGCGGGAGCTGCTGGCGGAGGTGCTCGGGGCTCATCCCGTCGCGGCGGACGGCGAGCACGAGCGCCGCGGCGTCCAGGACGTCCGGCGCCAGCTCGGCGTGGAACAGGTTGGCGCGGCGCCGCACGAGCGGGACGCGCGTGTAGTTCTGCTTCGGCGCCCGCCCGCCCAGGAGCTGGTCGATGGCGGCGGCGAGGTCGCGGAAGGGCCCGGTCGGGGCGGCGTGGTCGTACGTCGGGAGTTCGCTGGGCGACGGCCCGGCGTCGGGGACGGCCGCCCAGAGGCGCCCCGCGAGGCCGGCCATCTCGCCGAACACGGCGCACGGGTGGGCCTCCGTCCGGCGCAGGTGGTCCAGCCTCGGCGTGTACTCGGCGGCGGCGGCGAGGAGCGCCTGCGCCGTCACGTCGGCCGGCGAGATCTCGCGCTGGTTGCGGACGGCCTGCCAGCGGCGGCCGAACTCGCCGGCCCGCGCCGCCAGCCGCTCGGTGGTCCGCCGGAGGAGCGCGTCGAGCGCGCCCGTCGCCCCCGTCTGTACCGACGGCGCGATAAAGGCCGCGTCGGCGGCGAAGCTCCCGTCGGGGTCGCGCGTGACCTCGGCGATGGGCAGCGTCACGTAGTCGTCGCGGGGCTCGCCGTCGAACAGGACGCGGGCGTTGATCCGGCCGACCTGGACGTCGCGCTCGTCGGCGCCCGTCGTGTCGTCGGGGACGGCGACGGTCTCAGCCACGAACCGCGTCTCGCGGCGCGCGGCGGCGCCCTCCAGCAGCACGTTCGACCCGCCCACACGGACCGTCGGCACGGCGAGGTGGACGCGCACGCGGTCGGCCGTGGGGCCGAGCCCGTCGCGGACGTCGCGCGTGGCGGGGACGGGCCCGTCCTGCGGGAACCGGAACGGGAGCCCGTCCGGCATCACGCCCCGCGCGGACACGAGCGCGAACTCGCCGTTGGCGAGCCGGTCCTCGTCGATCTCGAGGTGGGCGAGGCCCCAGCCGTAGCGCGCCGCGGCGTCGACGCGGGCGTCGAGGTCGGCGCGGACGGCGCGGTCCCACTGCTGGAGATGGTGGGGGTCGAGGGTCATGCCCTCGTACCAGACGACTCGACGGCGGTCCGACACGGGCGGGGTCAGGGGAGATGGATTCCGGCGCGGCACGTGCGCGCGCCGCCTCCCCATCAAATACTGAGAACCGCCGGGCGGAGCGTCATCCGCCCTCCAGGCTCCGCCCTACTCCGACCCCAGTCCGCAGTGGGCCTCGGCTTCGTCGCCTCCAGCCTCTACCCCTACTCGTCATCCCGAGCCACGCGAGGGATCTCAACGCCTTCGTCGTAGGCCAATGTCAGCGCCGACACCGCCTTCCAAGGCCGCGTCGAGATCCCTCACATCCGTTCGGGATGACGCTGTGGAAAGGCAGGAAGCCATCCTGCGACGCGGTCGGCCTGCTGAGCCCGCTCCTACTCCGACGTCACGACGATCCCGCCCTCCGTGACGGTCACGCGCACCGCCCGCCCGCGGACGCGCGACGCCGGCAAGACGGCCCGCCAGCCGTCGCCCTCGGGCGTCCGGAGGTCGGCGGCGACGCCGAGGAAGGCGGCCCCGTCGAGCGTCACCTCCTCGAGGGAGTCGGTGCTCCCGGGGCGGACCGTCGCGTCGCGGACCGGCCCGCCGAGGTCGGCGCCGAGCGCGCCCTCCGGGTCCTCCCAGAACACCTGGACCGGGGTCGAGAGGAACGTGGCGTCGCTCGTGAGGGGGTAGAGGTAGACGCGCGCCGCGTTGCCGCCCGCGTTCATGTCGGCCGCGCCGACGAGCACCAACGAGCTCGGGCCGGGCGGGAGCGGCGGCGGGTCGTCGGTGCCGGCGACGACCGGGCCCGCCTCGGCGCTGCCTCCGCCGAGGCCGAGGAGACCGCACCCGCCGAGGGCGAACGCGAGGGCGACGACGAGCGGGAGGCGGATCATGAGTCGGAGGCGGCAGCGGCGCGGGCGTGCGCCAGGGTGTCGAGGTAGGCCCGCGAGAAGATCGGGCGGTAGACGCGGCGCTCGGCGGCGGCGAAGTCCTCGCCCCGCATCATCTCGCAGCGCTGGCGGATCAGGTCGACGAGGGCGCGCTCCTTGGCGCCGGGCAGCGGCCCGGCCTTGACCTGGCCCTCGAGCTGGTCGGGGTCGAGCCCGTTGACGAGGACGGCGGCGCCCTCGCGGGCGGCGGCGCGGTAGCCCTCCAATAGACTCTGGTGGTGCTGGAGGACGGCCTCGGTGGCGTCGGCGAGGAGGCCGAGACGCTGGGCCCGGAGCGCCGGGTCGTCGGTGGTGAGGTGCCGGAGGAGCGCGCCCTCGTCGGCGTCGAAGAGGAACGCGGTCTCGGGGGCGTGGATGACCGTGTGGCCCAGGAACTCGTGCCGGAACTTGCCGGGCATGCTGATGAGCCGGACGACGACGGCCGCCAGGGCCCGGTGGAGGTCGTCGGGGCCCGCGGGCACCGCCGGGGCCGCCGCGGGCGGCGCGCTGGCCGCGGGCGGGGGCGCGAACGGGTCGTCCCCGACGGGCGGCGAGAAGGGGTCCGCCGACGCGTCGCCGCCTTCGCCGAGGGGCGGGCCGAAGAGGTCGTCGAGGTCGCCGTCGCCGTCCACGTCGAGCGGCGGGCCGAACAGGTCGTCGAGGTCCTCTTTGGGCGTGTCGGTCGGCACCTGCGGCGGCGCGGCGGGCGGGGCCGCCGGGGCGGGCGGGGCCGGCGCCGCGAGCGCCGCGTCGGGGTCGACGAGCGGGAGGATCCCGCGGAGGTCGGCGTGCGGGCCGAGCGCGTCGCGGAGCGCCATCCGGAGGGCGTCGGCGCGGTCGCGGTAGTCGACCTGCTGGAACGCCTGGCGGAGCCCGCCGAGGGCGACGGCGACCGCCTCGGCCGGGTCGGCGAGGGGGTTGGCGAAGGCCGCGCCGAACACGGTCCGGTCGAGGTCGTCGGCCACCATCACGTCGCGCTCGAGCGCGACGGTCACCTGGAACGGCCCGAGCTGGAGCTGGTCGCCGTCGCGGACGGCGCGGGGCTCGGTCCCGACGCGCTCGCCGTTGAGGAACGTGTGGTTCTTGCTGCCGAGGTCGGCCAGCTTCAGCGCGTCGCCCTCGACGCGGAGCGCGGCGTGCTGCTTGCTCACGACGCGGTCGGGGTCGTCGAGCGGGAGGTCGCAGGTGCCGGCCCGGCCGATCACGATCGTCTCCTGGTCCAGCACGTACGTCCGCGGCTCCCCCCCGCGCTCGGTGTGGACGACGTTCAGCTTGACTCTCATGGGGGCGGCGACGCGCAGCAGCGGGGCGGGTCCGGTCGCCTCGCCCTAGGCGAGGCCCGGCCCGTCCATGACCGCGTCGAACACGTCGTCGAGGGCCTGCGCGAGCGCGCCGGCCGTCGGGAAGCGCCGTGCCGGGTCGGTCTGGAGGGCCGTCCGGAGGACGTCCCCAACGTAACGCCCGAGCGGCACGCCGGACGGGGCCCGCGCGTCGTCCGGGAGCGCGATCGTCACGTCGGCCTCGCCGCCCGCGGCCCACGGGAGGTGCCGCCGCCGGCCCTCCAGCACCTCGCGGATCACGAGGCCCAGCGCGTACACGTCGGCCGGGCGGCCGACGGCGCCGCCCAGGATCTGCTCGGGCGCGGCGAACTCGGGCGTGAGGCCGAGCCGCCGGGCGGCCGCCTCGGGCGCCGGCTGGCGGAGGTCGCGGGCCAGCCCGAGGTCGAGCACGGCCACCGTCCCGTCGGGGCGGACGAGCAGGTGGTCGGGCTTGAGGTCGCCGTGGACCACGTCCTCGAGGTGGATCCCCTCGACGGTCTGGCACACGCGCCACAGCAGGAGCAGGCGCTCCCACGCGGTCCGCGTCTGGGCGTAGGCGCTCAGCCGCTGCCCCTCGACGCGCTCGAGCGCGATGTAGGGCCGGCCGTCGTCGTGGGCGCCGGCGCCGAGGAGGCGGGCGAGGCCGGGCGCGCGGAGCCGGCCGAGCAGGTCGGCCTCGTGGGCGAACAGGGCCGCGGTCGCGTCGCCGGGCCGCTTCGCCAGCTTGACGGCCGCGCGCTCGGTCCCGGCCGGGCCGGGGCGGATCGCCTCGTAGACCGTGCTCAGCCCGCCCTGCCCGATCCGCTCGCCCAGCTCCCAGCCGCCGACGCGCTCGGGGGCCTCGGGCCCGTCGGGGTCGGCGAGGCGGAGCGGCCCGTCCATGAGCCGGTCGAACAGGGCCTCGGCCGCGCGCACCTCGGGCGGCACGCCCGGACCGGGCGCCGACGACTCGCCCTCGATCGGAGCCGTGGGGGGCGACGGCATGGCTCAGGCCGTGGCGACCTCGGCGTCGGCCGACAGCTCGCGGTAGAGCCACACGCGGACGTCCCGCCAGCTCCGCGTCACGGTCGCGGGCGAGACGCCCAGCGTGGCCGCCGTCTCGTCGACCGTGAGCCCGGCGAAGAACCGGCACTCGACGACGCGCGCGCCGCGCTCGTCGACCTTCTCGAGCCGCTCGAGGGCCTCGCCGATGCCGGCGATCTCGAAGGCCTCGTCGTCGGTCACGACCACGGCCGAGGTCTCGTCGAGCGAGAGCGGGCGCTGGCCGCCGCCGCGCTTCTGGGCGCACCGGGCCTCGGCGTACGTCAGGAGCACCTGGCGCATGGCCCGCGAGAGGGTCATCATAAAGTGCGACCGGCTCCGGAAGTCCATCGACGACTGGGCCAGCTTGAGGTACGCCTCGTGGACGAGCGCCGTCGTGCACATCGAGGGCGTGCCGAAGTAGCGGAACCGGTGGGCCGCGGCCATCCGGCGGAGCTGCTCGTAGATCCGGGCCCCGCGCTCGGGCGCGTCGTCGCGGTGGCCGAGCACGCCGAGGAGCAGGGCCACGTCGGCGTCGAGGGCCGCGTCGTCGACGCCGGCGTCCGGCGACGCGTCGAGGGTCTGGAAGGGGCCGGCCGTCGGAGTCGGGGGCGGGAGCGTGGCGGGCATGGGAAGGAGGCCAAGGGGGCCGCGCGGGCCGGCGCGGCAGGGGCGGGTCGGGGCGGTCGGGCGGGCCACGCACCGCTGCATCTCCCGGGGCCGGCTCGAACGCAGGGTCCAGGATAGGCGGGCGGGATCGAACGGCAATGGGCCGTCCGGCCCAAATCCGAGGCGGCCCCTCACGCGTACTACCGCATTCGCCCCCCGCCGGGTGTCATCTGTGCCCTAACGCTCCCGCTCAAAGCCATCCCATGCGCATCCCCCTCCTTTCCATCGTGTTCGCGGCCCTCGTCCTGGGCGGGTGCGACCTCTCCGGCCGCGTCGAGGCCGAGATCGAGGCGGCGCTCCCGGCCGCGCTCGGCCCGGCCGCCCGCTACGACGCCGAGGTCGAGGGCCTGAGCCTCGGCGACGCCTCGGCCGAGACGGTCCGCGTGGTCGGCGAGCGCGTGGCGCGGGCGGACGCGCCCGTCATCGACCGGCTCGACGTCGAGCTCCGCGGCGTCACGTTCGACCGCTCCGAGCGGCGGCTCACGCGCGTGGACGCGGCGCGGGCCACGGCCCGCCTCCTCCCGGCCGACCTCGCCGCCTACCTCGGCACCCAGCGCGGCATCGCCGACGCCGACCTCGCGCTCGCGGCACCCGACCGCGCGACGGTCCGCGTGCGGGGCGAGTTCGAGGGGCTCCGGGTCCCGCTCGGCGCCGAGGTCCGCGGCCGGCTGGCGGCGACCGACGGGCGGGTCCGCCTCGGCGTCGAGTCGGTCCGGGCCGCGGGGATCGGCCTGGGCGGCGCCATCGCGCGGCGCGTCGAGCAGGAGATCAACCCGGTCGTGGACCTGACGGACGAGAAGTTGGCGCTCCGGGTGACGGGCGTGCGCGTCGAGAGCGGGGCGCTCGTGGTCGAGGCGACGGGCGACCTCACGGGCCTCCGCCTCCGGCGGTCCCGGTAGCGATCTCGGAACGCGGCCGTTTCGTTTCGCCCGGCTAAACGCGCGAATCCGGAGCGGATCGCCGCCTCGGCGCGCGGGCACGGGCGTTGCCCTGGGGATCGGCGGCTCACCCCGTCCGTCGTTTGCTCGTCCTCTTCGCCACCGGCGTCACGCTGGCGGCCGTGCTCGCCAGCAGCACGGCGGCGGCCCTCGTGGCCGCGCTCCGCGCCGCGCTCGGCGCGCGGCGGCGGGCGCGCCTCCGGGCGGAGGAGCTGCTCCTCCTCGGCGCCGCCGCCCAGCGGTGGCTCGCGACGCCGGCCGCCTGGGGCGGCCCGGCCGACGGCTTCCGTGGCGCCTCGTTCGACGCGATCGGCCAGACCGCGCTGCCCCTCCGCCCTGACGTCCGGCGGACGCCGAACGGTCGCTACCGGCTCGTCCCCGTCCCGCCGTGCCCGTCCCTCGACCGGGCCGCTGCCCGGACCGGGCTCGACGCGGGCCGGGACGGGCTCCTCGTGATCGGCTGGGACGAGCGGACGGGGGCGGCCGAGGCCGTCATCGTGCTGAGCCCGCTCGTGCAGGTCCCGCTCGCGCGCGTCCCGTGGGCCTGGATCGCCACGCTCGCCTGGCCCGACGACGAGCGGCCGGCCGAGGCCCTCGGCCCCGCCGAGCCGACACCGGCACGCGGGCCCGAGCGACCGGCGCCGGCCGCCGACCGGGAGGCCGCCCGGTCGCCCCTCCGCCTCGTCCACTGGGCGGACCCGCCGGCCCGCACCGACCGCGCGCCGCCCCCACGCGGCGCCCTCTGGCGCCGGGCCGCCTGACGATCCGGGCGCGTCACGGCCGGTGGGCGAGCCCGCGGAGGACGTGCCACACGGTGAGCGCCGCCAGCACGGCCGTCCGCCCGCCGGCGTCGTGGGCCGGGTTGAGCTCGACGACGTCGACCGACCGGACGTGCGGCGAGCGCCCGCAGGCCTCGGCCGCGGCCAGCCCCCCCGGCACCGTCAGCCCGCCGACGCCCGGCGCGCTGACGCCCGGCGCGGCGTCGACGGCGTCGAGGTCGAACGTCGCGAGCGTCGGCCCGTCGAGCGCGGCCACCTCCGCCTCGGCCCGCGCAGCGTCGAGGTCCGGCGCCCAGACGACGCGGTCGGGCACGGCGGCGTGCGCCGCGGCGACGCGCCACGGCAACAGCCCGGCGACGGTGTAGCCGGCGCACAGGCCGGACGGGTGGTCGAGCATCTGCCGGAACGGCGAGCCGGAGTGGGCCCGCCCGTCGTTCAGCGGCCGCACGTCGGCGTGGGCGTCCCAGTTGAGCGCGCGCACGGCCTGACCGACGGCGACGTAGCCGAGAAAGTGGCCGAACGCCGTCTCGTGGCCGCCCCCGAGCACGATCGGCACGACGCCAGCTGCCAGCAGCTCGCCCACCCGCTCCCCGAGGCGGGCCTGGTCGGCCTCGACGTCGCCGCTCACGGGCACGTCGCCGAGGTCGGCGGTCCGCTCCAGGAGGGCGGCGAACGGGTCGGGGTCCCGGGCGTCGAGCGTCATCTTGAACAGCGCCTCGCGGATCGCCGCCGGGCCCGCCGCCGCGCCGGGCCGGCCACCGTTGCGCCGGACGCCCTCGTCGGACGGGAAGCCGAGAACCGCGACGCGCGTGTCCCCCGCCAGCGCGGAGCCGCGGAGCCAGTCGCCGAGGCGGGGGTCGTCGGTCACGGCGCCCACGCCCAGACGGTCTTCCCTCCGATCACGGTCCGCACGGCGGGCTCGGCGCGCCAGCCGGCGAGCCACGTCGCCAGCGACGGCGCGTCGACCACGGCGAGGTCGGCGGGCGCGCCGGGCGTGAGCGAGCCCGTGCCGTCGTCGAGGCGGAGGGCGCGGGCGGCGTCGGCCGTGGCGCCGCGGAGGGCTTCTGCGGGCGTCATCCGCTGGCGGGTGCAGGCGAGCCAGAGCGCGAGGCCGAGGCTGTTCGACGGCGCCGAGCCGGGGTTGAAGTCGGTCGCGACGGCCACGCGGGCGCCCGCGTCGAGGAGCGCGCGCGCCGGGAGCGGGTCCTGCCCCAGCACGAGCGTCGCGATCGGCAGGCTGACCGCCACCACGCCCGCCTCGGCGAGCCGCCGGACGCCCTCGGCCGACACGCACTCGAGGTGGTCGGCCGAGGCCGCGCCGACCTCGACCGCGAGGGCCGCGCCGTCCGTGTCGGTGAGCTGGTCGGCGTGGAGCTTGGCGCCGAGGCCGTGCCGCGCGGCGGCGTCGAAGATCGCGCGGGCCTCGCGGCCGGTGAACGCGCTGTCCTCCACGAACACGTCCACGAACGCGGCGAGGCCCTCGGCGGCGACGGCCGGGATCATCGCGTCGCAGATCAGGCGGACGTACGCGGCGCGGTCGTCGGCGAACTCGGGCGGGACGATGTGGGCCGCGAGGAGGGTCGAGACGATCCGCTGCGGACCGGCCGCGTCGAGGTCACGGTAGATCCGCAGGACGCGGAGCTCGTCGTCGAGCGTCAGCCCGTAGCCGGTCTTCGCTTCCACCGTCGTCACGCCCTGCCGGAGCATCGCGCCGAGGCGGGCGCGGGCGCCCTCCGCCAGCGCGCCGTCGCTCGCCGCGCGCGTGGCGCGGACGGACTTCTGGATCCCGCCGCCGCGCCGCGCGATGTCGAGGTACGACGTGCCCTCCAGCCGCTCGACGAACTCGTCGGCGCGGTCGCCGGCGTGGGCGAGGTGCGTGTGACAGTCGACGAGGCCCGGCACCACGAGCCGTCCGCCGGCCGACTGGCGCTCCGCCCCGGCGTACGTTTCGGGCAGGTCGGCGGCGGGGCCGGCCCAGACGATCCGCCCGTCGTCCCAGACGAGTGCGGCGTCGTCGATGAGGCCGGCGTCCGCGCCGTCGGGCGGGCACGTCGCGAGCTGGGCGATGTCGTCGAGAACGGTCACGGGGCGGGGCAGGTGACGGTCGTGTCGGGGTTGACGGCGAGGACCTCTAGCGCGGCGGCCTCGCGGGTGGCGAACTCCGCCTCGTACCGGCCGAGATGGCCGTAGCGGTCGCCGCGGCGGACCTCGCCGGCGAGCGTGGCGAGGTAGACCAGCCGGAGGCCCCGCCCCCCGTCGCCGGTCACGGCCTGCTCCCGGAGCTCGACCATCCGGTCGGAGACGGCGTCGGCCGGCGTGTGCCACCAGAGCTCGTCGGGCGCGTCGCACGGGCGGAAGGCCGATGTCTCGAAGCCGGTGTAGACGAGCCCGCGGAACGTGCCGTCTTCGAGCTCGGACCGCGCCAGCAGGTGCCACGGCTCCGCGCACGGCCGGAAGCCGCCCTCGACCGGCTCGCCCACGACGCGGATCCGGTCGCCCGGCGCCAGCTCGGCGACGAGCCCGAGGCCGGACGCCTCGCACAGGGTCATCCGCGCCGCGACGAAGACCGTCCGGCGCTGGCCGTGGTCGGTCTCGACCTCGATGCGCGCGTCGCCGTCGTACGCCATCGGGCTCCGGTCGACGGAGACCACGGTGCCGGCCATCCGCGGCGCGTCGGGCGGCGGCGGGACCTCGGAGCCCGCGGTCGGGGCGGGGTCGTCGGGCGGCGGCTCGGGGGCCGGCGTGCGCGACGCGCAGCCGGCGAGGACGACGAGGGCGAGGAGGCGGATCATGGGCCGGTCGGGGCGGGGCGGACCGTGGGAAGGTCGCGCCTCACGGCAGGCGCCCCACCTCCGCCTCGGCCGCCTCGGCGACCGTCCCGAGGCGGACGAGGGCGGCGGCGGCCTCGAGGTCGGGCTCGAACGGCGTGTCGTCGGTGCGGAACGGGACGGCCGCGCGGATCGCGGCGTGCGCCGCCTCGACGCCGCGCCCGGCCCGGAGCGGGCGCCGGAGGTCCAGCGCCTGCGCCGCGCACAGGGCCTCGACGGCGAGGACGCGCTCGGCGTTCTCGACGATCCGGAGCGCCTTCCGCGCGCCCCACGCGCCCATCGACACGTGGTCCTCCTGTCCCCGCGACGACGGGATCGAATCGACCGACGCCGGGTGCGCGAGCGTCTTGTTCTCGCTGACGAGCGACGCCGCCGCGTACTGCGGGATCATGAACCCCGACTGGAGGCCGGAGCGCTCGACGAGGAACGGCGGGAGCCCGTCGCCGCCGTCGACGAGGAGGTACGTCCGGCGCTCCGAGATCGAGGCCCACTCGGCGACCGCCACCGCGGCCGTGTCCACCGCGAGCGCGAGCGGCTGCCCGTGGAAGTTGCCGGCCGAGACGACGTCCGGGCGCCCGGCGGCGTCGAACACGAGCGGGTTGTCCGTCACCGCGTTCAGCTCACGCTCGACCACGTCGGCGACGTAGGCGAGCGCGTCGCGGCTGGCGCCGTGGACCTGCGGCACGCAGCGGATCGAGTACGGGTCCTGCACGCGGTCGCAGTCGGCGTGGCTGGGCCCGATCTCGGAGCCCTCCAGGAGCCGCCGCACCGCCTCGGCGGTCTGCGCGTGGCCGGGGTGCCGGCGGACCTCCGCGACGCGCGCGTCGAACGGCCGCGCCGACCCGAACCGGGCCTCCAGCGTCATCGCCGCCACGACGTCGGCCGTCGTCGCGAGGCGGCGCGCGCGGGCGACGACCTCGGCGGCGTGGGCCAGCATGAACTGCGTCCCGTTGATGAGCGCGAGCCCGTCCTTGGCGCCGAGCGCGACCGGCGCCACGCCCGCCTCGGCGAGCGCCCGGGCGGCCGCGACCGGGCCGTCGTCGCCCCACACCTTCCCCTCGCCGAGGAGCACGAGCGCGAGGTGCGAGAGGGGCGCGAGGTCGCCCGAGGCGCCCAGGCTCCCCTGCTCCGGCACGACCGGGATCAGGTCGTGCGCCAACAGGTCCAGCAGCCCGCGGACGACGGCCGGCGACGCGCCCGAGACGCCGAGCCCGAGCGCGTGCGCCTTGAGCGCCACCATCCGCCGCGTGAGCGCCTTCGGGACCGGCGCCCCGACGCCGCACGCGTGCGAGCGGAGGAGGTTGACCTGGAGCTGCGCCGTGTCCGCCGGCCCGATCCGCTCCGACTTGAGCGCGCCGAAGCCCGTGTTGAGCCCGTAGTGCGCGCGGCCGTCGGCGAGCGCGGCCTCGACGAGCGCGCGGCTCCGCGCCACGCGGCCGTCCGGCCGGCGGAGGTCGTCGGCAAGATGGTCCAGCGACGCGCGGAGGTCGGCGTCGAGCGTGTCGAGGCGGAGGGTCTGGATCGTGTCGGTCATCGGTTCGGTCATCAATCGATTCATGGGCTCCCGTAGGGGCGCACCCGGGGGGCG
>CAXRFJ010000395.1:0-4963 GCA_964229475.1 Rubrivirga sp. | reverse complement strand
ACCCGCCCGGCGGCCTTCCTGCTCCTGTGCGCCCCCGGCGCCCCGCCCGCCGCGGCGCCGCGGCGGGCGGGGCTGGGGCTACCCGATCAGCTCGTCGAAGATGTCGGACTGCTTGAGCGGGGGGACCACGTCGAAGTGGTCGTAGGCCCGGCGCGTGGCGACGCGGCCGCGCGGCGTCCGCGCCATGAAGCCCTCCTGGATGAGGTACGGCTCGTAGACCTCCTCGACCGTGCCCGCGTCCTCGCCGACGGCGACCGCGATCGTCGAGATGCCGACGGGGCCGCCGTCGAACTTCTCCATGAGCGCGAGGAGGATCCGGGCGTCCATCTCGTCGAGCCCGGCCTCGTCCACGTCGAGCGCGTTGAGCGCGTGGTCGGCCACGGCCCGCGTGACGCGGCCGTCGCCGGGGCCGACGGCGGTCTCGACCTCGGCGAAGTCGCGCGTCCGCCGGAGCAGCTTGTTGGCGATGCGCGGCGTGCCGCGCGAGCGGCGGGCGATCTCGAACGCCCCGTCCTCCTCGATCACGACGCCCATCAGGCCGGCGCTGCGGAGCACGATCCGGTGGAGCGTGTCGACGTCGTAGTAGTCGTAGCGGAAGTCGACGCCGAAGCGGGCGCGGAGCGGGGCCGTGAGGAGGCCCTTCCGCGTCGTCGCGCCGATGAGCGTGAACGGCGGGAGCGCGATCCGGACGCTCCGCGCGCTCGGGCCGGAGTCGATGAGGATGTCGATGGCGTAGTCCTCCATCGCCGAGTACAGGTACTCCTCGACGACGGGCGAGAGCCGGTGGATCTCGTCGATGAACAGGACGTCGCCCTCGTTCAGGTTGGTCAGGAGCCCGGCGATGTTGGCCGGCTTGTCGAGCGCCGGGCCCGACGTCGTCTTGACCTCGGCGCCCATCTCCTCGGCGATGATGTGGGCGAGCGTCGTCTTGCCGAGCCCGGGGGGGCCGGAGAGGATGACGTGGTCGAGCGCCTCGCCGCGCTGGAGGGCGGCCGTGATAAACACCCGGAGGTTCTCCTTGATCTTCTTCTGGCCGATAAAGTCGTCGAGGGCGCGGGGCCGGAGGGCCTTCTCGAGGTCGGCGTCCGTGCCCGTCGGGGCGGAGGCGTCGCGGGGAGCGGAGTCCATGCGTTCGGAGTCGGTTTTCCGCAAGGTAGGGCCGGGGTGTGACAGCCCCCGTCACTCCGCCCGCCTCGGCGCCGAGGTGGGGCGCGCCGGGCCGTGCGGGATCCGCCGCCGGGGCCGGACGTCTCGGAGCCCATGCCCGCTCCCCGCCCCATCGGCATCGTCGGCGGCGTCGGCCCGATGGCCGGCCTCGACCTCGTCCACAAGATCACGGCCGCCACGCGCGCCCGCCGCGACCAGGACCACCTGCCGATCACGCTCGTCTCGCACCCGCACCGGATCGCCGACCGGACCGACTTCCTGCTCGGGCGGGCGACCACGAACCCGGGCGTCGCCCTCGCGGACCTCGCCGAGGCGCTCGTGGCGGGCGGCGCGGAGGTCGTCGCGATCCCGTGCAACACGGCCCACGCGCCGGCCATCGTCGAGCCCGTCCGCCAGCGACTCGTCGGGCGGGCCGCGTTCGTGGACCTCATCGACGCGGTGGCCGACGAGATCCGGCTCCGCTTCCCGACGGCCCGCCGCGTCGGCGTCCTCTCGACGACGGGGACGATGGCGGCCCGCGTCTACCCCGACCGCCTCGGCCCGTTCGGCCTCGACGTGCTCGTCCCGGACGCCGCGCTCCAGGAGACGGCCGTCCACCCCGCCATCTACGACCCGGCGTACGGCGTCAAGAGCGTCTCGGCGCCGGTGAGCGAGCGGGCCGTGGCCGGGCTCCGCGCGGGGCTCGACGGCCTGATCGGCGCCGGCGCCGAGGTCGTCGTCCTCGCCTGCACCGAGATCCCGCTGGCGCTCCCGATGGCCGAGGTCGGCGGCGTGCCCCTCCTCGACGCGACGCGCGCGCTGGCCCGGGCCGTGGTCCGGCGGAGCTGCCCGGAGCGGCTGGCCGACGCGTAGGCGCCCCGGGCGCTCCGTAGACTGGCGGGCCGCCCACCCCGCCCATGCTCCGCCTCGCCCTCCTTGCGCTCCTGGCGCCGCTCGCCGCCACCGCCCAACCGCAGCCCGGCGGCCTCCCGGACGAGCGCCCGCGGGCCCGCGACCTCGGCCTCGCCGTCGGGATCCTCCCGCCGGGCCCGCTCAACGCGATCACCGACGTCGCGGGCGTCCGCGTGGGCCACGCGACCGTCGTCGAGGGCAACGCCGTGCGGACGGGCGTGACGGCGATCCTCCCGCACGGCGGGAACGTCTACGAGGAGCGCGTGCCGGCCGCCGTCGTGGTCGGCAACGGGTACGGCAAGCTGCTGGGCGTGACCCAGATCCGCGAGCTCGGCGAGATCGAGACGCCGATCCTCCTCACGTGCACGCTCTGCGTCTGGCGCGCGGCCGACGCGCTCGTCGAGATCCTGCTGGACCAGCCCGGGATGGAGGAGGTCCGCTCGCTCAACGCCGTCGTGGGCGAGACGAACGATGGGTTCCTCAACGACATCCGGAGCCGGCCGGTCCGCCCCGAGCACGTGGCCGAGGCGCTCGCGTCGGCCTCGGACGGGCCGGTCGCCGAGGGCTCGGTCGGCGCCGGGACCGGGACCGTCGCGTTCGGCTGGAAGGGCGGGATCGGGACCGCCAGCCGGGCGCTGCCGGCGTCGCTCGGCGGGCACACCGTCGGCGTCCTCGTCCAGTCCAACTTCGGCGGCGTGCTCGCGATGAACGGCGCGCCGGTGGGGCGGGAGCTCGGCCAGTTCGCGTTCCAGCGGGCCCTCGGCGAGAGCGCCGACGGGAGCATCATGATGGTGGTCGCGACCGACGCCCCGCTCGACGCGCGCCTGCTGGAGCGGCTGGCGCACCGGGCGCTCGTCGGCCTCGGCCGGACCGGCGCCGCGTTCACGAACGGCTCCGGCGACTACGTGATCGCGTTCTCGACGGAGCGGGACGCCGCCGCGCTCGTCCCCAACGACGCGATGTCGCCCCTCTTCCAGGCCGTCGCCGAGGCGACCGAGGAGGCCGTCTACAACTCCATGCTGCGCGCGACGACGGTGACGGGCGCCCGCGGGACCGTCGAGGCGATCCCGGTCGACCGCGTCGTGGAGATCCTCGACGCCTACCACGCCCGGGGCTGGGACCGGTCGCTCCCGCCGGGCCGCGAGTCACCCCGCCTCGGCGCCGAGGCGGGATGGCTACACGACCTGCGTGCCGTTGGCGACGGGCCGGTCGGGGCGGAGGAGGACGGCGCCCTGGCTCGGGCTGACGGCCGCCAGCACCACGGGCTCGGGGCCGTTCGTCACGACCACGACCTGCGTCCCGCGCACGTCGTCGGGCCCGTAGTTCTCGGTTACGTGCGTCGTCGCCTCGCGCTGGACCCCGCCGAGGTCGATCGTGAGGTGGAGCGCGTCGCCCTCGGCGACGGCCTCGACGACGGTCCCGACCCGGAGGTCGACGGCGGTAAAGTCCATGGGGGAGGCGGCGGTGCGGGCCACAAGCTAGGGACGGCAGGGCACCGCCCACCGGAGCGCCCGCCGCGCCCCACGATTCTCCCCTCCGACGGCCCCTCGGATGGAGCGACGGGAAAAACCGGCCCGGACGCCCGGATTTCGCCGTCCGCACCCGAACCCACGGCCGGCTCCGACGTATCTCCTACACGACCACGCCCCTACGGGGCCGATTTCTTTTCCACAACCTGAGAGGTTCACCATAGCCCGACGCAGATCCCGACGCCCGCAGCCGGCCCGCCGCGAGCCCGACGTCAACATCAACGAGAACATCCGCTCCAACAAGGTCCGCGTCGTCATCGACGGCGAGGGTCAGAAGGGCGTGATGCCCACCGAGGAGGCCATCGACATGGCCCGCAGCCTGGGGCTCGACCTCGTCGAGATCTCGCCTAACTCGGACCCGCCCGTGACCAAGATCATGGATTACGGGAAGTACCGGTACGAGCAGCAGAAGAAGGCCAAGGAGCAGCGGAAGAAACAGGCCGGCCAGGGCGAGCTCAAAGAGGTCCGCTTCCGCCCGCGGACCGACGACCACGACTACGAGTTCAAGCTGAAGCACGCCCGCGAGTTCCTCGAGAAGGGGAACAAGGTCAAGGCGTGGGTCCAGTTCCGCGGCCGCGACATCATCTACAAGGACCAGGGCCTCGACATGCTCGAGCGGTTCACCGAGGACCTCTCGGACATCGCGAAGGTCGACCAGGCCCCGACGATGGAGGGCCGCCGGATGACGACGATGCTGACGCCGGACAAGCGGTAGCGCCCCCGCCCGCCCCGGTGCCGGGCCGCCAGGTCGGCGCCGTCGGGCGGATGCCACGGAGGCGCGCGGAGCCGCCCGAACACTCTGCGAAGACCCGGGGCCGCGGTTGGCGCGGCCCCGGCGCGCCCCTAGCTTCCCCGTTCCTCCGCCCGTCGCACAGCGCCGCTGGCGCCTCGTGACGGGCGGTTCTCTTGTCCGGCCCTCCGAACACCCGAAGAGACCGATGCCGAAGATGAAGTCGAACAGCGGCGCCAAGAAGCGCTTCTCGCTGACCGGGACGGGTCGCGTCAAGCGCAAGAAGGCGTTCGCGAGCCACATCCTGACCAAGAAGTCGCCGAAGCGGAAGCGTGACCTCCGCGAGACGACGCTGGTGGACAAGGCCGACGAGAAGCGGATTAAGACGCTCATCGTCAAGTAGCGCCGCGGGCCCCGGCCCGCCGCTGACGCCCGTCAGCGCCCACCCGATCGCGCCGGCCCCGGCCGGCCCCCCGACACCCTCACCACGGAACCAAAATGCCCCGAGCAAAAAACCTCGTGGCTGCCCGTCGCCGTCGCCGCAAGCTCCTGAAGCAGGCGAAAGGCTACTGGGGCCGCCGTGGCAACGTCCACACCGTTGCCAAGCACACCGTCGAGAAGGGTCTCCAGTACGCCTACCGTGACC
>CAXRFJ010000394.1:0-3433 GCA_964229475.1 Rubrivirga sp. | reverse complement strand
CCCCGCCCCACCCAGGCCGGCCCGCCCACGCCGGCGCTGGCTCCGCCGGGCCGGGTGGACGGCCGCGCTCGTCGCCCTCGCGGTCGCCGGCTTCGTCGCCGCGATGTGGGACGCGTTCGGCGCGGCGCCCGAGGGCGAGCGCCTCGCCCGCGTCGAGCGCTCCCCCCACTCCGCCGACGGCCGGTTCCGCAACGCGCTGCCGACCGTCGCCGACGGCGCCTCGCTCGGCGTCCTCTGGGAGTTCGTCGCCGGCGGCAGCGACCACCGCCGGCCCCGCGAGCCCGTCCCGGTCGTGCCCCGCACCGCCGCCGACTTCGCGGAGGCGCCCGCCGGCCTCCGCGTGACGTGGCTCGGCCACTCGACGCTGCTCGTCGAGATCGAGGGCGCGCGCGTGCTCGTGGACCCCGTCTGGGGGGAGCGGGCCTCGCCGTCGCGGTGGGTCGGCGCGCCCCGGTTTTTCGCCCCGCCCCTCGCCCTCACGGACCTCCCGGCCGTCGACGCAGTCGCCCTCTCGCACGACCACTACGACCACCTCGACGTGTTCACGGTCCGCGCGCTCGCGGACCGCGTGCCGCGGTGGGTCGTCCCGCTCGGCGTCGGCGCGCACCTCGAGGCGTGGGGCGTCGCGCCGGAGCGGATCACCGAGCTCGACTGGTGGGGCGAGGCCGCGGTCGGCGGGCGCGGCGGCGCGGCGGTCCGCCTCGTGAGCACGCCCGCGCGGCACTTCTCGGGGCGGTTCCTCCGGCGCGACGGGACGCTGTGGAGCGGCTGGGCCGTCGTCGGCGACTCGACGCGCGTGTGGTACTCCGGCGACACGGCGCTCACGCCCCAGTTCGCCGAGGTCGGCCGGCGCCTCGGGCCGTTCAGCCTCACCCTCATCGAGTCTGGGGCGTACGACGCCGCCTGGGCCGACGTCCACCTCGGCCCCGAGCAGGCCGTCGCCGCCCACCGCCTCGTGCAGGGCGGGACGGGCGGGCTGATGGTCCCGGTCCACTGGGGCCTCTTCGACCTCGCGCTCCACGGGTGGACCGAGCCGGCCGAGCGGGTCCGCGTCGCCGCCGAGGCGGCCGGGGTCGCCGTCGCGTTCCCGCGTCCGGGCGAGAGCGTCACGCCGTCGGCGTACCCGGCCGAGCCCTGGTGGCCCGCCGTCCCGTGGGAGACCGCCGCCGCCGCGCCCGCCGTCTCGACCGGTCTCCCCGACTCCGTCCGCGCCCTCGTCCCCGGCGTCGCGCCCTGAGCTGGCCGGGGGAGCTACGGCCTCGTCTCGTCGGTCCGGCCCCGCTGCGCGAGGCCCGCCGCCTGGCGGACGAGGTTCCGCTTGCTGATGTCGAGGGCGCTCGCCCACGACACCGCGTCCTCCCGGCCGAGCAGCCGCCGCACGACCTCGCGCTCGGCGACGCCGCGCCGGCGGAGGTCGGCGGCGTCGGCGACGAGGGAGCCCAGCCAGTCGAGCTTGGCCCGGAGCGCGGCCGGGCCGTCCTCCACCACGCCCCGGTGGGCGCACAGGACGGCGTCGAAGTCGAGGGCCAGCACGGCCTCCAGGCTCCGCATCATCGCCCCGAGGTCCTCGTCCGCCCGGAGGTGGGTCAGGCGCCGCGAGAGGTAGAGGTCGGCCGCGAAGAGGACGCCGCGGTCGGGCCACAGCAGGCACGTCATGTCGTCCGAGTGGCCGGGCGCTGGGACGGCCGAGAGCGCGGTCCCGTCCTCCAGCTCCACGACCGGGGGCAGCGGGTCGGTCTCGACCGGCCGCGGCCGGCCCCACACGACCCGCTGGACGGGCGGCGTGGCGAACCCGGCCGCCAGCCGGGCGCGCGCGGGCGCGGGCGCGAGCGGCGTCAGCCCGTAGCGCCGGGCGACGCGGGCGGCGTTGCCCGCGTGGTCCTCGTGGTGGTGCGTCAGGAGGAGCCGCCCGACCGGGCGCTCGTCGAGGTACCGCCGGACGGACCGCCACTGGTTCGGCGGCCCGGCGTCGACGATGGTCGGGCCGACCCGGTAGACGAGAGCCGTCGTGTTGATCCCGACCCCGAACCGGCCCACGCGGGCGCCCTCGACTCCGCGGAAGGCGAGCGTCTCACGAATCGGCATCGGCCCGGTGCGGGGGCTCGGCCCCTCCGCTCACAGCGTCGGGAGGCGGTCGGCGAGGGCCGCCCGGTACGAGGCGCCGACCGGGACCGCGTCTCCGGCCACCACCACGCCGGCCTCGGCCACGGCCTCGACCCGGTCGAGGCGGACGATGTGGGACCGGTGGACCCGCACGAACGGGGCCGGCAGCCGCGCCTCCATCTCCTTCATCGACGAGAGCACGCGGACGCCGGGCCCGTGGAGCCGGACGTAGTCCTTGTCGGCCTCGACGCGCGATACGGACCGGAGGTCGACCCGGACGAGTTCGCCGCCGGAGCGCAGGAACACGGGGCCGTCGGGGAGGAGCCCGCCGCCGGCCGCGTCGGGCGCGGCCGGCCGGCCCGCCGCCAGCTGGGCGTCGTCTGTCAGCGCCAGTGTTGCAACGGCGTTGGAGGCTTCGTCCGTCGCCTGACGCAGGCCCGGCAGCCGCCGGCTCATGAGCCGTCCCTGGCTGCCGAGGAACACACCGCTTGCGCCACGCTCGCGCTGCAGGGTGGTGATCAGCTGACTCACCTGCTGCGCCGCGGCGCTGGCCTCGACGGTGTACTCCATCTGCCGCAACGTCTTGTAGCTTTCATTGACGTACAGCGTTCCGAGCCAGAGAAACCCCAACAGGGGCGCGAGTACGATCAGAATCAGTTTCCGGCTCAAGGCGATGTTTTTCAGCATGTGGCACCTCGGGGCCCCAGCTGACCTGACTGGGGCTTGGGTAGAGCAAGGCATCTTCTGCTCGAATTCGAAGGCCAGTAGCGAACGAATCGGGTAGTCACAGAGGTTATGAATTTGGCCTCTGTATCGGGTGCTGAAAGGGTCTCGTGAGGGCGGCGAGCGGCTTGCCGACGAACGGGCGACGACGACGCTCAGCCCCTGCTTGCACAGGCTTGCCGACGGCGGAAATCATCTGGCAACGTGCCATTGCGATCTGCCGGCTGAGCGACGCAGGGCAGCCACGCGTTCACACATGCATGGAGTTGCGCCCGGCAATGCTCGCCCGGACGTGGACTGTGACAGCAGGAAGGGATGTTCGCGATCATCCGCGAACGGCTGGCGCGCTCGCGGAGAAATCGCTGAGGAGACCTGCTTCCAGGAGCCAGGCCGGCCAATGGCGGCGGCGACCACGGCGTCATCATCAATACCGACGACGACGCCGAGAACCCTGCGAGGTCGGTGTTACTCCACCGTTACCGACTTGGCCAGATTGCGCGGCTGGTCGACGTCGGTGCCGCGCAGCACGGCGACGTAGTACGACAGCAGCTGCAACGGCAGGGTGTAGAGGATCGGCGCCAGCGCATCGTGGATGTGCGGCATGTTC
>CAXRFJ010000393.1:0-3566 GCA_964229475.1 Rubrivirga sp. | reverse complement strand
CTTGTTGCCGCCGATGCCGGCGAGGATCACGTCGAACTCGGTCTGCTCCTCGGCGGCGGCGGCGCCGTCGCCCCCGGCCGGGCCGGCGACCACGGCCGCGGCGGCGGCCGGCTCGATGCCGTACTCGTCCTTGAGGACCGTGAGGAGCTCGTTGGCCTCCTTGATCGTGAGGTTGACGAGGCTCTCGGCGATGCTGTTGATGTCTGCCATGATAGTGGGGTGTCCTGCGGCGGTCTGAGCCGGGTGGGGGCTGCGCCGCGTGTTATGGATGAGGGTGTCCGCCGCGGCCGTGTGCCGGGGCGGGCGGGGTCAGCAGGAGGCTAGGCCTCGTCCTTCTCGGAGATCTGCTGGATGACGCTGGCGAGGCCAGAGCCCTGCGCGCCGAGGGCCGACGCGACGTTCGTGATCGGCGCCATGAGGAGGCCGAGGATGTCCGCGAGGAGCTCGTCCTTGCTCTTGAGCTTGGCGAGCACGTCGAGCTGGTCCTCGCCGTAGATCGCGCCGTCGATGTAGGCGCCCTTGAAGCGGGGGACCTCGAGGTCGTTGTCCTCGAGGAACTTCTTGAGCACCTTGGCCGGGCCGGCCGGGTCGTTCGTGAACGCGACGGCGGTCGGGCCGTGGAGCTGGTCGTACAGGTCGTCGAACCCGCCCTGCTCCTCCATGGCGCGGCGGAGGAGCGTGTTCTTGAGGACCTTGTACTGGACGTCGGCCTCGCGGAACGCCCGGCGGAGGCCGGTCGCCTGCTCGACCGTCAGGCCCTGGTAGTCGGTGAGGTAGACGGTGTTGGCGCCTTCGAGCGTCTCCGCGATGGCCCCGAGCGCCTCCTGCTTCTGCTCTTTCGTAAGCGGCATGTCAGTGGGAGTCTTGGGTTATCGGGTGGCGGAGACGGCGGCGCCGCGGTCGACCGGGACCGGCGGCCCCATCGTGGTCGAGAGCGTGACGCTCTTGACGTAGAGGCCCTTGGCGGCGGCCGGGCGGAGCCGGACGATCTCCTTCAGGAAGGCGTCCGCGTTGTCGCGGATCTGCTCGTCCGAGAACGAGACGTTGCCGATGGAGGTGTGGATGATGCCGGCCTTGTCGACGCGGAAGTCGATCCGGCCCGCCTTGACGGCCTCGACGGCCTCGGCGAGGTCGTTCGTGACCGTCCCCGACTTCGGGTTCGGCATCAGGCCGCGGGGGCCGAGCACGCGGCCCAGCCGGCCGACCTGCGGCATCACGTCGGGCGACGCGATGAGCACGTCGAAGTCGGTGAAGCCCTCGTTCTGGATCTTGTCGACGTACTCGTCGAGGCCGACGAGGTCGGCGCCGGCGTCGCGGGCCTCGGCCTGCTTGCCCTCGTTGGTGAGCACGAGCACGCGGACGGTCTTGCCGGTCCCGTGCGGGAGCGCGACCGAGCCGCGGACCATCTGGTCGGCGTGGCGCGGGTCGACGCCCAGCCGGATGTCGATGTCGACGGACTCCTCGAACTTGGCCCGGCCCGTCTGCTTGACGAGCTGCGCGGCCTGGTCGAGCGGGAGCGCGCCGCCGGCCTCCTCCGTCGCGGTCGCGACGAGCTCGGCCGCCTGACGGTAGCGCTTGCCTCTCTTTGCCATGGTGTCTGTGGGTGTGCGGTGCAACCGCCAGCGCGTGGCTGGCTCCCGCGGTGGTGTGGGGTCAGAGTTGGGAGTCCAGAGTTCGGAGAGAGTCGGAATCGACTCCGAGCCCCGAACCGCGACCCCCGAACTCGCTACGCGGCCGGAGCGCCGGTGACGGTGATGCCCATCGACCGGGCCGTCCCCGCGATCATGCGGGCGGCGTTGTCGAGGTCGGTCGCGTTGAGGTCCTCGAGCTTCTGCTGGGCGATGTCCCGGCACTGGTCCCAGGTCACCTTGCCCACCTTCTCGCGGAGGGGGTCGCCGGCGCCCTTCTGGACCTTCGCGGCGTTCTTGAGGAGGACCGCCGCCGGCGGGCTCTTCGTGATGAACGTGAAGCTCTTGTCGCCGTAGACCGTGATCACGACCGGGATCACGAGGCCCATCTTGTCCTGCGTCGCGGCGTTGAACGCCTTGCAGAACTCCATGATGTTGACGCCCTTCTGGCCGAGCGCCGGGCCGATCGGCGGGGCCGGCGAGGCCTGCCCGGCCTTGATCTGCAGCTTGATGTAGCCGTCGATTTTCTTCGCCATCAGTGTCTGTGCGGTGCCAACGCCGGGGTCTCCGGCTCCCGCTCTGGTGAGGCCGTGCCAGCGCGGCACGGCGGAACGGAGAAACTAGGGGCGCACCCGCCCCGAAATGAGCCCCTAGGCCGGCTTCGCCCGCCTTTCACCCCGCCTCGGCGCGCCGTTCGAAGTGGCCGGCCGGCAGGGCCGGCCCGCCGCTCGGGACCGCCGGCTCAGCCCTCGTGCTCGACCTGGAGGTAGTCCAGCTCCAGCGGCGTCTTCCGGCCGAAAATGGAGACCATCACGCGGACCTTCATCTTGTCCGGGTAGACCTCCTCGACGAAGCCCGTGAACGTGTTGAACGGGCCGTCGACGACCTTGACGGCGTCGCCCTCCTTGAAGGGGATCTCCATGACCTCGCCCTTGTCCTCGTCCATCATGCCGAGGATCCGGCCGACCTCGTCGGGCCGGAGCGGGACGGGCTCGCCGTTGGCGCCCAGGAACCCGATCGTCGACGGGGCCCCGTTGATGACCTCGCGGAGGTACGGGTCGACGATGGCCTCGAGCAGGATGTAGCCCGGGAACGACGTCTTCTCCCGCGTCCGCTTCTTGCCGGCGCGCATCTCGAAGACCGTCTCCGTCGGGATGACGACCTGCGTCAGCTTGTCCTCGTAGCCGAGCCGCTCGACCTCGCTCTCGAGGTACTCCTTGACCTTCTTCTCGTGGCCGGAGAACGTCCGGAGGACGTACCACTTGCGGATCGGGGGGCGGGCCATGGGGGTCTCGATGCGGGTGCGGGGCGCGGAGCGGGGTCGCTTAGCCGCCGTAGATGAACCGGAGGACGACGCTGATCACCTCGTCGGCGAAGAAGATGAACAGCGAGGCCGCCAGCGCCGCCACGAGCGTGAGCACCGTGTTGCTGATGAGCTCCTGGCGCTTGGGCCAGTTCACCTTCCGCATCTCCTTGCGGACCTCGACGAGGTAGTTCCCGATCGCGCCGCCGGGGGCCTGCGTCTGCGTCTGTGTCGCCATGGGTCGTGCCGCGGGGCGGCGGTTCTGTTCGTGGGGGCCGGGGGGCCGGGCACGGGCGGCAGGACTCGAACCTACAACCTGCGGTTTTGGAGACCGCTGCTCTGCCAATTGAGCTACGCCCGTCTAGCGGACCGCCGGCGCCCCGAGGGACGCCGGCGGACGCATCAATCTACGACCCGGCGCGGGCCGTGTTCGGAAGGACCGATGGAGACCGCCGCCTCGGCGGGGTCGCCGAGGCGGAGGCTTCGGGCCCGCTTAGTCGAGGATCTTGGAGACGACGCCGGCGCCGACCGTCCGGCCCCCCTCGCGGATCGCGAACCGGAGCCCCTCCTCCATGGCCACCGGCACGATCAGCTCCACCTTGAACTGCGTGTTGTCCCCCGGCATCACCATCTCG
>CAXRFJ010000392.1:0-4360 GCA_964229475.1 Rubrivirga sp. | reverse complement strand
CCCGCCCCTGGGCTGCCGCCAGCCGGTAGAGGCGGACCGCCTCGGGCACGTCCTGGGCCACGCCGAGGCCGGTCTCGTAGGCAAAGCCGAGGTTCGTCTGCGCCGCCGCGTGGCCCTGAGCGACCGCCGCGCGGAGGAGGTCCAGCCCGGACGCGGGGTCCGCCGGGACGCCGTCGCCCCGGAGCCGCATCCAGCCCAGGACCGACTGCGCCTCGGCGTGGCCCGCTGCGGCGGCCTCGGCCAGCACCGCAGCGGAGGCGGCCCCGTCCGTGTCCCGCAGGCGGATGGCCTCGGCCACGCGGGCGTCGAGGCCGGCCGCCGGGCGCTCCAGCGTGGTCCCGGCCGGGACGAAGAAGAAGTCGCCGTCGTACGACATCGAGGTCCACGGCTCCTGCTCGAAGTCGCTCGCCTCGCGGACCCGCTGGCGGACGTTCCGGAGCAGCTGCGTGAGCTCGAGGCCCGGCGTGTAGAACTCCTCGAGGAAGGCCTCCGTGAACAGCCCGTTCCGCCCGCTCATGTTGTCGCTGGCCCGCTCGCCCTGCGCCGTCGCGAACGAGATGACCGACCCCGAGGGCCCCTGCGTCGAGGCCCACCCCCCGGCCGACGAGCGCCACGACCGGAAGGGGTTGTCGCGGCAGGCGTCGAGGAACACCAGCTTGAGCCGGGCCTCCGAGTCGTCGAGCGTGCTCAGGACCTCGCCGAGCGCGATCGAGCGGTAGCGCATCTGGGCCTCCGTCACCACGTCGGCGTCGATGGGCACGAGGAAGTTGTCGCCCTCGACCTGGACGCCGTGGCCGGCGTAGAAGAACAGGGCCACGTCGGCGCCGACCGCGTCGTCCGCGAAGTCGGCGAGGGCCTGGCCCATCTCGCCGTAGGTCAGGTCGGTGTGGGCGTGGACGGCGAAGCCGGCGGCCTCGAGCGCGCCGGACACGTCCTCGACGTCGTTGGCGGGGTTCTGGAGCGCCGTCGCGTGCTCGTAGGTCGCGTTCCCGATCACGAGCGCGACGCGCGGCCCGGCCTCGACCTCGAGCCCCCGCGAGCCCTCGGGCTGGGCCGAGGCGGCGGCGGCCAGGACGGCGAGCAGGAGAAGGCGGGAGAGCGAACGACTCATCGGACCCAGGGCTTAATCGGTCGGCACGAGCGGGCGGAGCACGCGGAAGCCGATGTGGCCGTGCGTGTCCTCGGGGTCGGTCCCCTGCGTCATCTCGGTGGCCACCGCCTCCGGCCGCGTCGTGAACGAGCCGCCGGCGACGACGGCCTGCGTGCCGCGCGCGTCGCGGAGCCACTCCCACACGTTGCCGAGCATGTGGTGGAGGCCCAGCCGGTCGGGCGCGACGGCGGGCGCCGGGGCCGCCGTCCGGAGGTTGGCCTGCGCGGCGGCGGCCTCGTCGTAGCCGAGGCGGTAGGCCCAGACCCACTCGGGCGCGCTGGGCAGCGTCCCGCCGACCCACCGCGCGTACTCGCGGGCGCCGTACCACGTCGCGTCGATGGCCGGCCGGTCGGCCGCGCCCTCCGTCGAGCGCCACGCCCCGTTGCGGGCGACCTCGACCTCCCGGGGCCGGCCGACGACGTACGGCAGGTTGCTCGTCCCGTCGAGGTGGTTGAGGAAGTCGGCGAACTGGGCGTTCGTGACCTCCGTCGTCGAGAGGAGGTACCCGACCTCGGGCACGCCCTCGCGCGCCAGCAGCGCCGCCGCCTCCGAGACGTAGGCCTGGACGCCCGGGACGAACGCGTAGGCGAGGCGCGGCACGTCGAGCGCGTCCGACGGCCACGTGTCCGCCGTGACGCGGAGCGCGGCGTCCTCGACGGTCGCGACCGCGGCGGGGTCGCCGGGGACGAGGCGGAGCAGGACGGCCGCGTCCTGGGCCAGCATCTGGAGGTCGCCCCGCTCGGCCGACGCGGCCAGCTGGAGCCGGAGGAGCTGGACGCGCTGGGCCGCGAGGGGGTCGAGCCCCGCCTCGATGGCGAGCACGCGGTCGACCGTCGCCATCCGCTGGAGCCACGTCACGCGGTCGTCGCTCTCGGTGGCGAGCGCGTAGAGGCAGGCCCGCGCGGCGGCGTACGCGCCCTGCCGGATCTGGGCCTCCGCGACGACGGCCCGCTCGGCGGCGTCGGTCGTCGGGCAGCCGATCGCGGGCGCGGCGGCCTCCGGCTCCGGCGCGGCGGGCGGGGCCGCCTCGGCGACGGGCTCGGCCGTCTCCGCGGGTGGCTCGGTTTCGGCGGGCGCCGTCAGCTCCGGCCGCTCGCGGACGCGCGCCGGCCGCGGGCGCTCGGGGGCCGGCATCCGCCATCCCGCGGCGGGGTCGTCGGGGACCGACTCGGCGCCGTCGAGGAGCCCCGCCAGCAGCTCGGCCGGGAACGCCGCCGACGCCGTGACGCCGCCCGACGGCGCGGGGGCCGATGTGCTCGCGGGCGACCCCTCGGCCGCCTCTGCCCTGGTGGGTGCGTCGACCGGATCGGCGTCCTCCGGAACGGCGGCTTCCGGGGGCTCGGCGACCGCGAGCGGGGGCGCGCCGCGGGCCGGCCGCTCGATCACCGTGAACTCGGTCGCCACCGGGACCGACACCGTCCGCTGCCGGACCGTCCCGTCGGTGAACCGGAACGTGAGCTCGTGCGACGCGTGGGGGACGCGGAGCCGGGCGTCGCCCCGCGTGACGAGGGCGCCGTCGACCTCGACGCGGGCGCCGTCGCGCGTGAGGACGACGAGCCAGCGCCCCACCCCGGCGTCGGGGTCGGTGCGGGCGCGGCCGCCCTCGCCGCGGCTCACGCGGACCGACTCGACCATGCATCCGGGCCGGCACTCGGCGTCCGGGAGCGGGGCGGCCGTGCCGTCGTCGGCGACGCGGTAGAGCCTCGTCACCACCTCGACGGCGCCCGCGTCGTCGGCCTCGTAGAGCACGGCGCCCGCGCCGAAGGCCTCCGCCAGGGGGACCGCGGCGGGCTGGGCCGCCGCCAGGGGGACCGCGGCGGGCTGGGCCGCCGCGGCTCCGGCCGTCAGCCCCGCCACGAGGGCGAGCACCCCGATGCACAGCCAGTCCCGTCTCGTCCGTCCCATGGCCTAGAAGGTGACGCCGACCCGGAAGATGCCGACCCGGCTCTGGTCCACGTAGCCGTCGGCCGAGATCGCGTCGGCGAGGTCGCCCGCGCTCTCGACGCCGGCCGGGTCCCACCGCGTGACCTGCCGTGTGTACCCGACGGCCACGCCGATCCCGGTCTCGGCCACCTCGGCCACCCGGACCTCCGCGTCGAACCCGACCGTCCGCTGCCCGAAGGCCGGGTCGAACGGGACGTCGGAGAAGTCGGTGATCGCGCCGGGCGCCACCACGAGCGTCGCGGCCCCGACCACCTCCGACGCGACGGCGCTCTCGAGCACGGTCCCGGCCTCGAGCCCGAGCCCCACCCCGACCCCGAACCGCCCGAGGTGGAAGGCCTCGGGGCCCTCCTCCGGGCCGGACGCCGGCTGCGGCGGCTGGAGGTACTGGTAGCCGAACGAGAACTGGATCGGGACGAGCGGCGTGACCCACGCCTCCTCGCCGAAGGTGTACGCGCGGATCGTCGGGCCGACCCGGAGGTCGACGAGGGCCGCGCCGCCGAGCGTCGTCGTGGCGCCGGGCGCGGCGCTCTCGGCGGCCACGTAGCCCAGCGTCAGCGTCGAGGACTCGCCCGCGAACCGGAGGGCGACGCCGCTCCGTTCCTGCTCCGGGTACGCCGGCCGGGCCAGCCCGTCGTGGCCGAACAGCGACTGGAACCGGAGCGGGCCGACGGTCACCGACGACGACGCCGAGTGGCCGGCGCGGAACTGGGTCGACGGCGAGCCCCGGTACTGGGCGTCGGCGGGGGCGGCCGCGAGGGCCAGGCAGAGAGCGGCGAGGGCCGCCCACGAGGGCGAGGCGGGTAAACGCATACGTCGCTTGCGTTTGACGAGGGGTGAGCGCAGGAAGGTAGAGTGAACCGCCGTTTGGCGAAGGGTGCATCTACCCGATTTTCCCAGGCCGATCTCGCACCACCTTCCGAGGGCGGATCTGCCGACCGAATGGGCCGTCCGCCCTAGCTTCCGCGCCGTCGCGGCTCACCGACTCATGCGGACCCTCCTGGCCCTCGCCCTCCTCGTCGCGCTCGCCCCCGGGGTCGGCGCCCAGCCCGACCGGGCCGGCCTCGTCGCCCCCGTCGCCGGGGTCCCGCTCGACCCCGTCGACCTCGTCCGTGCCGAGAACCCGGCCCAGGCGTTCGCCGTGACGCTCGAGCTCGAGGGCGGCGCGACGCTCGTGCCCGAAGGCGAGGAGGTCCGCTTCCGCGTGACCTCGATGCGGGCGGGGTACCTCACGCTCGTGCTGCAGAGCGAGGACGGCACCGTGTCCGT
>CAXRFJ010000391.1:0-2163 GCA_964229475.1 Rubrivirga sp. | reverse complement strand
CCAGCCGGGCGATCGCCTACGAGGTCGCCGTGTTCCGGTACGCGCTCGGCCCGACGGTCCGCGCCGACGGGCCGGGCGCGTTCTCGTACCGCCGGTCGAGCGGGTTCGGCGTGGTCCTGGCGGGCGTGGGCGTGGCGGCGGCGCTGGAGCTCGTCGGCGGGCACCTCTTGGTGCAGCGGCTGTGGGGCGACGTCGCGGCGCTCGTCCACCTCGCCATGAGCGGCTACGCGGTCCTCTGGCTGCTCGGCGACTGGCGGGCGCTCGCGGCGCGCCCGATCCGCCTCGACGGCGACCTCCTCCGCGTCCGCTGCGGCCTCCGGTGGAGCGCCGACGTGCCGGTCGCCGAGATCGAGACGGTGTACCACGTCCGCAGGGCGCTGCCGGCGGACCGCCCGACGCTCGACGCGAGCGTGCTCCAGAACCCGCAGTTCGCGCTCGACCTCCGCCGGCCGGTCGTGGCCGAGGGCCCGTACGGCTGGCGGAAGGAGGTCACGCGTGTGGCCCTCGCGGTCGACGAGCCCGAGCGGTTCCTGGCCGCGCTCTCGGCCGCGATGCGCACGGCCTGACCGCCTCCGCCTCGGCGTCGAGGCGGGGGGACCTAGAACGGGACGGCGGCCTGGATGCGGTAGTACAGGTCGAGGTCGTCGAACCCGCGCTCACCGTCCCAGAGCTCGTCCAGCGCCGAGGCCGGCGTCGCCAGCCCGACGGCGTGGCGCAGCTCGAAGCCGCCCAGCGACAGGACGTTCGCCAGCTCCGCCCCGACGCCCACGCGCCGTGCGGCGTTGTCGAGGTCCGCTCCCGTCCACACGAGGCCGCCGTCCACGAAGAGGGACGGCGAGATGGGCCCGAGCTTGACGAGCCCGAGGAGCGTCGTGTTGAGATCGGCGAGGATCGGCATCCGGTACTCGGCGGACCCGAACAGCGCCCGTGTGCCGACGGCGTAGCGCCGGTAGCCGCGGACGCGCTCGGCGTCGTCCAGCGTGACGGCGCCGACGAACGGGGCCTGGAGGTCGACGTCGTCGAATCGCGCGAGGCCGACGTAGTCCTGCGCCAGCGTCTCGCCGACGATGGCCGTCGCCCGGCCCTGCACGAACAGCCGGCCGAACCCGAGCGACGGCGAGACCCAGTAGCCGAGCACGTCGGGCCGGACGAACGGGTCGCCGCCGAGCGCCGGGATCCCGGCCGTGACGCGGGCCCGGAGGCCGGTCCCGTCGATCGGCGTGATCACGTTCCACCGGTACGGCCGCTGGAACTTGTAGGCCGCGCCGACCTGCGCGTCGAACCGGGTGCCCGCCTCGGGGACGCCGAGGCCGGTGTCGTCGAGGTCGGCGAACCGGTCGAGCGCGAGCGGGCTGGCGTAGGCGTAGCGGAGCCGCGCGCCGGCGAGCGTCGTGGTGTACGGTCGGTCGAGGAGGTCGAGCGTCCACGTTGCCGAGACGTCGCCGCCGGTGAGGTCCTCTACGAGCACGCTCGACCCGTAGAAGCTCGACGGCGACGGGAAGCGGTAGAGGTCGAGCGTGAGCGTCGGCGTGAACTGCTGGTTCACGTACGACAGGAGCAGGAACGACTTGTCGACGGGCCGGGTGACGGAGACGCCGGCCAGGAGGGCCAGCTGGTGCTTCCCGAGCGGCTCGAGAAACAGCGAGTTGGCGAACGCGCCCCAGTCGTCGTCGGCCGTGAACAGTTCGCCGTCCTCGCCGGGGTCGCCGTAGGGGAGGCCGAGCGTGATCGCGTGCGTGATGTGGGCCCACGAGTCGTACTCGCGCCGCTCCCGGATGAGCGACGGGTCGGGCGCGATCTGGTCCGGGACCGTGAGGGGCGGCCGGTGGGTCGTCCACGCGGCGTAGGCCGGCGGGACCCCGACGGAGTCCATGACCACGGTCGGCCGGCGGCGGGCGTCGACGACGAACACGCGGTCGCGCCGCTTCGTCTCGCTCGCCACGAGGACGAGCCGCCCGGCCGGGTGGAGGCTGTCGGGCGGCAGCCAGTCGTGGACGGTCGCACCGTCGTAGAGGAAGGTGACGCGGGTGTCGGGGGGACTGGGGACTGGGGGCTGGGAACTGGGGGATCCGAGCGATGCGCTGGCGGACGACGTCGCCCCACGCCGCGGGAGCGTCGTGCTCGGGCGGTCCGAGGCCTCTGCGGTCGGGGCGATGTCCCGAG
>CAXRFJ010000390.1:0-16383 GCA_964229475.1 Rubrivirga sp. | reverse complement strand
CGGCGTCGGGCGCCCCCGCTCGGGCGCCCGACCCGGCGCGCGAGGCGTACGAGCGCGCCGTCGCCTCGCCGCTCATGGCGGGGTCGTCCGCGAGCGGAACGCAGAGGCCGGACCCGCCCGCCGACCTCGGCCCGGAGGCCGCCGAGGAGCTCGCGTTCATGCGCGAGGTGGCCGGGATGTTCTCGTCGAACGGCCCCCCGCCGCCGACGGAGCGTGTCCCCGCCGCCGTGACCCACCCGACAGCCCTGACTTCGCAGAGCCCGGGGGCGCCTCCCCAGGGCCGGACTCAGGCGACCGCCAGCGCCGGGCGCGGCACGGAGTACGAGGTCGTCGCCAGACCGGCCAGCGGGCGCCCGACGCTCCGGGCCGGGTCCGTCATCCCGGCCGCGCTCGTGACGGGGATGAACTCGGACCTCCCCGGCCCCGTCGTGGCCCAGGTCACGCGGAACGTCTACGACTCGGCCACCCAGCGCGACGTGCTGATCCCGGCTGGGACCCGCCTCGTCGGCGAGTACGACGACCAGATCGCGACCGGTCAGAACCGGGCGCTCGTGGCCTGGACGCAGATGACCTTCCCCGACGGGACGACGGTCGAGCTGCCGGGCCTGCCCGGCGCGGACCTCGAGGGCAACGCCGGGCTCTCCGACCGCGTGGACCGCCACTACGGCCGCGTCGTCGGCTCGGCCCTCCTGCTGGCGGCTGTCGGGGCCGGGGTCGAGATGGCGGCGCCGTCCAACCGGGGGATCGGGTTCGACGTGTCGCCCCAGGAGGTGGCCTCGCGGCAGGTCGCCATCGAGCTCTCGCGGATCGCGACCGAGACGGTCCGCCAGGACCTCCGCGTCCAGCCGACGGTCCGGGTCTCGCCGGGGTACCGGTTCTACGTCCTGCTCGCCCGCGACCTCCCGTTCGACAGCCCGTACCGGGCTCGGGCGGCCGTGGGCCGGTTTGCACGGGGGGCGTCCTCCCGCCGGTAACGCCGCTCTCCAGCCGCCCCGCCCGTCATGCCCACGCCCGCCCCCCGGACCCACGCCGTCGGCCGAGCCGCCCGCGTGATCGGCCGCTGCGCCGCCGTCGCCGCGGTGGCCGCGCTCGCGGCTCCCGAGGCCGCCGCTCAACTCGCCCCGGTCCCCGTCGTCCCCCCGCCCGTCCTCGACACGATCGTCGATGACTTCCGCACAGCCGTCCAGGCTGCCCGGCCCGCGCTCCTCGGGATTGCGGCCGGGACGTTCGGGGTCCTCGCCGTTATCGAGATCGCGCTCTCGGCCATCGTCTGGACCCTCCGCGAGAGCGGCCCCGACCGCATCCTGAGCGCGCTCGTGTTGAAGCTGGCGTGGCTCGCGTTCGCGTTCGGGCTCATCGCCTCGTTCGGCGTGTGGTTCCCGCCCATCATCGACGGGTTCCTCGCGGCCGGGCAGACGGTCGCGCCCGGCGTCGTGAGCCCGGGCGACGTCCTGGGTCTGGGCGTCCAGCTCTCGACCTCGATGGTCAACGGGTTCTTCGACGGCGTGAGCTTGATCGACCTCTCGTTCTCGCTCATGGCGACGGCCATCCTCGTCGCGCTGGCGGCCTTCTTCGTCGAGCTCATGTACGCGGTCATCGCGGCAGCTCTCGTCGTCGTCATCGTCGAGTCGTTCATCGCGCTCGCGGCGGGCGCGCTCGTCCTGGGGTTCGCCGCCTTCCGCGGGACGGCCAACCTCGCCGACCGGTTCGTGGCCTACGTGTTCAACCTGGGCATCCGGCTGTTCTCGCTGTTCCTGCTCGTCGGCGTCGGGTACAACGTGGCCCAGACGTGGCTCCCGCTCGTTTCGGGCGGGTCGAGCGACGTGACGGCCGCGCTCACCGTCCTCGGGGGCTCGCTCACGTTCACACTCCTCGTCGTCGTCATCCCCTACAAGGTCTCGACGCTCCTCACGCGCGACCTCACGGTCGGGTTCGAGCGGGCGCTGAGCTCCGTCTAGCTGCGTCGTCTGCGGCCCGCAAGCCATGTCGATCCTCGACCGCCTCACCCGCCGTCCCCGCCCCGCCGCCCCGTCGGGCGACGGCCACGCGGGGAGCCTGCCCCCCGCGCTCGCCGCTGAGGCCCCGCCCAAGGGGTGGACGCGGGACGAGAAGACGCCGCCGGAGGTGCTCCGGGGCCGGTACGAGTTCGCCCGCCAGTTCTCCGACCTCGCGAAGGGGAAGCGGAACTGGCAGCTCGTCGCGTTCGGGTCGCTCGCGCTCCTCGCCCTCTCGGTCGTCGGCCTGGTCACGCTCTCGCTCCAGAGCCGCGTCGTCCCCTACGTCGTCGAGGTGGACCGGCTCGGCCGCGCGGAGGCCGTCGCCCCGGCCGACGCGGTCCCGACCGCCCACGACCGCGTCGTGACGGCCGCTGTCGCCCGGTTCGTCGCCGACATCCGGACGGCGTACCCGGACCCCGTCGCCCAGCGCGACGCCGTCTACCGGGCCTACGCCCACGTCGCCGGCGACGCCCGGGGCTTCCTCGAGGGGTACTTCTCCGACCCCGCCAACGACCCGCGCCAGCAGGGGAGGGGGTACCGACGGGCCGTCGAGGTCACGAACGTGCTCCCGGTCCCCGGCGCCGTCGAGGGCGGGCCGACGACGTACCGGGTCCAGTGGAACGAGCGCGAGGAGTCCCCGCGCGAGGGCGCGCGGGAGCGGGCGTGGGAGGGGTACCTCTCGGTCACGGTCGCGCCCCCGACGACGACGGAGGCCGTCGAGAGGAACCCGCTCGGGGTCTTCGTCACCGACCTCTCGTGGAGCCCGCTCGCCCCGACGGCAGGCGACGCCGCGCCCTCCGACTCCGAGGTGGACGAGCGCCCGGCCCCGCAGGAGGCCGGGACCCCGCCCGAGCGTCGGCCGGTGAGCGCCCCGCGGCGCCGTCCGGCCGACGCCGAGGCGCCGTAGCCCGTGCCCGCGCCGACCCCGCCCGGCTCCCGGTCGTCGGTCACGCTCGTGGCCGTCCTCCTGGGCTCCGCCGTTGTCGGTGCCCTGTACGCCGCCGCCGCGCTCGCCCACGCGGCCGGGTACGGCGCCCACCTCGGCGCCCCCGCCGTCCGCCTCGTGGGGAGCGGCCTGGTCGTCGTCCGGTGCGCCCTCGTCCTCGGCGCGAGCGCCGGACTCGGGCTCGCCGTGTACGGCCGCTGGCGTCCGGCGCTCGCGGTCCTGCTGGCCGTCGTCGTGTGCGCGCCCGCGTGGGCCGGGCCGGTCTACGCTCCCTCCGACGGGGCGCTCTGGACGTCCCAAGCGGCACGGACGCTCGGGGCCGACTCCGCCGAGGTCGGGCTGGCCGTGAAGGCGGGCGCGGTCGGCGGGCTCCTCGCGCTCACGTTCCTGGCCGCGCTCACGGCGCCCCAGGCGGTCGGGCCGTCGTCGGCCCACGGGACGGCCGCGTGGGGCGAGGGCCGGACCCTCCTCGACGCCCCGGCCGGTCTCGTCCTCGGGCGGTCGAACGGGCGGCCTCCCGAGGCGGGGCACGCCGTCGAACGGTCGCGGGCAGCAGGGGAGAGGGGAGGCCGCTGGGGATCTGGAGGCCGAAAGCCCGGAGGCCGGTCTACCGGCCCGCTCCTCCGCTACGATGGGCCGGGCCACGTCCTCACCGTCGCGCCGACCCGGGCTGGGAAGGGCGTCGGGGCCGTCGTCCCCAACCTCCTCGACCACCCCGGCCCGGTCGTCGTGACCGACCCGAAGGGGGAGAACCTCGCGCTCACGGCGCGCTACCGGGCGGGCGTCCTCGGCCACCGGGTCGTCGCGCTCGACCCGTTCGGGCTCGCGCCCCGGGACCTGTTCGGCGACGTCGGGCGGGGCCGCGTCGAGCGCGGACGGCTCAACCCGCTCGACCTCGTCGGCCTCGGCTCCGCCGACGCGGCGGACGACGCGGCGCTCCTCGCCGAGATGGTCGTCGTCGAGGGGGACGCCTCTGGCGGGGGCGCCGGCCAGAACCGGTTCTGGTCGGACGAGGCCAAGGCGCTCCTCACCGGGCTCGCCCTCTACGTCGCCCTCGACTACGACGGGCCGGGCCGGTCGCTCCTCACGGTCCGCGAGCTCCTGACCGGCGACGCGCGGGCGTTCAAGGCCCTCCTCGGTACGATGATGGGGCACGACGACCCGGTCGTGCGGCGGACGGGGAACCGGATGGACCGGAAGCACGACCGGGAGCTCTCGGCCGTCGTCTCGACCGCCCAGAGCCACACGCACTTCCTCGACTCGCCCCGGATGGAGGCCGTCCTCGGCCGGAGCACGTTCGACCCGTCCGACCTCCGCCCCGGACGCCCCCGCCACGCCGGGCACGTGTGGGGCGTCGGCGACCACGCGCTGCCGGACTCGGGGGACGGGGCGGGGCGGCTCCCCCACCCGGGTCCGCTCTCGGTCTACCTCCTGCTCCCGCCCGACCGGCTCGACGCCTTCTCGCGCTGGCTCCGGCTCTCGGTCGCGACGACGATCTCGGCCCTCGCGCGCCTCGGACCACTCCCAGGCGGGGCACCGCCCTCCGAGAAACGCGCGCTGTTCCTCTTGGACGAGTTCGCCCAGCTCGGCCCGATGCCGCCCGTCCGCCGGGCCGTCAGCCTGATGGCCGGGTACGGGCTCCAGGTCTGGCCGTTCTTGCAGGACCTCGGCCAGCTCCGGCGGCTCTACCGCGACTGGGAGTCGTTCGTCGCCAACTCCGACGTCGTCCAGGCGTTCGGGACGACGGACCAGTTCACGGCCGAGTACCTCTCGAAGATGGCCGGGACGGCGACGGTCTTCCACCAGTCGCAGTCGTCGGGGCGGAGCCGGGGGAAGCACTCGTCGCGGTCGTCGTCGGCCGGGGCGACGGAGACGGGCCGACCGCTCGTGACGCCGGACGAGCTCCGACGGCTGGGGCGCAATGACCAGGTCCTCCTCGTGCGCGGGGAGGACCCGGTTTTAGCTCGACGGATCGCGTACTACAACGACCCTACGTTTTCGGCGTCTGCGAAAGAACAGACGTGACGACCCGATGCTCGCTGTGGCCCTTTTAGGTGCCCTTGCGCTCTTGCAAATCCCGGATGGGGGTCGCGTCGAGACCTTCGATGCACTGCGGCCACGCGAGTCCGTCCCGCTCCAACCACCCCTGGACGCGCTGGGCGAAGGAGACTCCCTTCTCCGCGTGCCCGCCCGCGACCCGCTCCGGCCCGAGTTGGCGGTAGAGGCTCGCGACCCGACCGACGAGGTCGTGGAGGGGCTCGAGCGGGGTGACGCACAGGCCCTCGGGGGGGTTTGCCTCAGCGGCCACCGGCAGCAGCCGCCCGACGATGCGCCGGAAGAACGTGTCGTCGGGGTGGTTGTCAACGAGGTACTGCACGTGGTCGTGGAACTGGGCCACGTCCTCGTTCTTGCTGTAGACCGAGTTGCTCTCCTTCCCCGTCTTGAGCTCGAACGCCGCGCCGGTCGGGGCGTCCTCGACATGTGCGCTCGGGGGGGCCTTCCAGATCACGTCGGGACCCGTGCTGTCTTCGCCCTTGGTGTCGGGCCGCGACGCGGTCAGCCCGAGGAGGCGGCCCAGCTCGTAGACGGCCTCCTCGGCGGCCGTCGTGTTCGCCTCGCCATAGAGAAGGTTGCCCTCCACCTTCGCTAGGGCCGCGTTCATCGCGTTCGTCGATCCGGCCATGACGGTCTCGACCGCCCGGGCTTGGTCCGTCGGCTCCGCCCCCTCCCCCAAGACGCTGCCCGCACCGAACCGGCCGAGCGGCGCGCGGTCGTGGGCCGCGCGTAGGAACCGTTCCCGGGCGCCGTTCTCGTCCCCGTCCGCCAGCAGGGCGAGCCCCGAGAGGTGCAGGAACCACGCCCCCAGGCCCACGTCGTCCGTCCGCGCGAGGTCATAAGCCTGCGCGAACTTGCTCGCGGCGTCTCCGGCGTGTCCGTTCCACAGGAGCCGGTAGCCCGCGTGCTCGCGTCGGTACGCTTTCGCCAGCCAGGGCGGGGGCTCGGGCGCCTCGAAGGTATCGGCCCGCTCCATGTAGGTCTGGTACTGGGCCTCGAACGTCTCGTCCCCCTCGATGACAGAGCGGATGGCCTCGTCCAGCCGGTCCGGGTCGGCACTCTTCGCGACGGCTTGCCCGAACGCTACCTGGCGTTGGACGCGGGCGGGAAGGAGCTTGAGGTTTCGGGGGGCCTGGAGCCACGACCGGAGGGCGTCCCCGACGACGATGACGGCGCCGTGGTCGTTGTTGCTGCGGAAGATGCGGCCGAGAGATTGGGTGACCCGAACCGCGGTCCGGGGACCGCGGACAGACTCGGACCGGAGGGCCTCCTCCCGGAACAGGTCGAAGAGGGTGTCCCCCCGCGGAACGCCGTCGAGCACGAGGGCTTGGCAGGCGTCTCCGGGGAGGTCAATGCCGTCGTAGCGGGCGGCGAGCACGAGGGTGCGCGGATCGGACGCCTCGGCGAACTCAGCGATGCTCTCGGCCGCTTCGTTCCCGTCGTAGTTCTCCGCTCCCCAGTCCTCGGCGGCACTCTTCGTTGGAACGATGACGAGGGCCTTCCGATCTTCGACGAGCGCTTTGGCCGCCGTACGCTGAGCGTCGTCATTGTCGCCCGGCGGGAAAACGAAGAAGCGTTGGGCGTCGCCCGACCGGCCGCCCGGGGAGACCCGGACGGGGTCGCCCGCTCCGAACGTGCGGCCGAACTCGGGGGCCGTCGGGGCCGTCGCCGTGAGGTAGACGCGACGCTGGGCGTCTCGGAACGGCGCGACGGCCCAGAGCGGGAGGACTGGCGGGGCAATCTCGACCCGGCCCCGCCCGACCATGATATTGCACAACTCGACCCGGTCCTTGAGGTGCTCCCAGGCGAACAGGGTCCGAGGGGCGTCGTCGACGTTGTTGTCGAGCAGCGCCTTCCGGATCTCTGCCCCCATCCGGTACACCGCGTAAGACGGGACGTAGAGGACGCTTTGGGAGTACCCGTCGAGGACGCGGTGGACCTCGACGGCGTTGTGGCCGTCCCCGATGTCTCTACCGACCAGCTCCAGAACGGCCTTTGCCGCAGCAGAATCGACGGGGAGGGACAGGGTGAACTGGCCGCGGATCGCCTGCTCGGCGACATGGGCGTCGTCGAGGACGAGGGCGCCCACGTCCACGTCGTTACTGCGGAACACCGAGCGACCGTTGAAGAGGGCGGCGTAGGTCGTGACACAGGGGCCGCTCGCCGCTGTGAACACGTCCCGGTCCGTCCACCCTTCTCCGCCGTAGTAGGTCGCCACGGGCGCGCCGACGTCGCGAGCGCGGGCAGCGACCTGGGAGACGAGTTGGCGGGTAGGGCAGAGGTAGACGACGCCCCTGTCGAGCTCGTGCCCGAGGGACTGGGCGAGGATGAGGCCGACGAGCGTCTTCCCTCCGCCCGTGTTCATCTCGACGACGACATCGCTGGCGGCCCGGTGCTCGTTCCACTCGCGGAGAGCCTCGCCCTGGGTGTCCCACAGGTTCTCGATCCCGCTCCGGCGGAGGTTCAGCCGCTTGAACACGTCGGCCGGGTCCGTGGGCCGAGGCTTCGGAGTGGGGTCAAGGTTGAGTCCGTCGAAGAAAGACATAGGCGCGCGATGCTGGAGCCCAACTACGCGCTGCAAGACGGCTCCGTTCGCATGCTCCATTGGAGCGAGCGCCTAGCTGCGACTCCCGACCCCGACTGGCCCGCCCGGTTGGCACGGGCGGAACTCATTCCTCGCTGTCTCGGGTGCCTACTCGCGGTAAGCGAGGAGCCGGAGCGCGTTGAACACGACGACGAGCGTGGACCCCTCGTGGAGCGCGACGGCCGGGCCGATCCCGAGTCCGAAGAGCGTCGCCGGAACGAGGAAGGCGACCATCCCGATGCTCATCCACAGGTTCTGCCGGATGATCCCGCGCGTCTTGCGCGAGAGCCCGACGGCGAACGGGAGCTTCGAGAGGTCGTCGGCCATGAGCGCCACGTCGGCCGTCTCGAGCGCGACGTCCGAGCCGGCCGCGCCCATCGCGATCCCGACGGTCGCGTTGGCGAGCGCGGGCGCGTCGTTGACGCCGTCGCCGACCATCGCGACCTCGCCGGACTGGCGGAGCTGCTTGATGGCCTCGACCTTGTCGTCGGGGAGGAGGTCGCCGCGCGCCTCGTCGATCCCGACGGCCCGGCCGACCGACGAGGCGACGGCCTGGGCGTCGCCCGATATCATGATCGTCTTCTCGATGCCGAGCGCGTGGAGCCGACGGATCACGTCGCGGGCGGCCTCACGCGGGGTGTCCATGAGCCCGACAACGCCCAGGAAGCGGTCGCCCCGTCGGACGAGCATGGTCGAGCGGCCGTCGGCTTTGAGGGCGCGGTCGCGCTCCAGGAGCGCCTCGGGCGCGGCCGTGCCGCTGTCGAGCGTAAAGAGGTCGGGTTTGCCGACCTCGACGGGCTCGCCCGCCAGCGTCGCGCGGACGCCGTGGCCCGTCACGCTCTGCAGGTCCTCGGCGTCGGGCGCGCTCTCGGCGCGGCCTGCGAGGTCACGGACGACGGCGCGGGCGAGCGGGTGCTCGCTCAGCCGCTCGACGGCGACGACGGCCTCGACCAGCTCGGCCTCCGTCGCGCCGTCGGCGGGCACCACGTCGGTCACGCGCGGCTCGCCCTCGGTGAGCGTGCCCGTCTTGTCGAACGCGATGGCCGTGAGGCCGCCGAGGGCTTCGAGCGGCCCGCCGCCCTTGACGAGGACGCCGCCCCGCCCGGCGCGGGCGACGCCCGAGAGCACGGCCGCGGGCGTCGCGATGGCGAGCGCGCAGGGGCTGGCGGCGACGAGGACGGCCATCGCGCGGTAGAACGAGACCGAGAACGGCTCCGACCAGACGTCCAGCATCCCCAGGACCGGCGGCACAACGACGAGCCCGACGACGAGCGCGAGGACCGACGGCACGAACACCCGCTCGAAGCGGTCGGTGAACTTCTGCGTCGGGCTCTTCTCCGTCTCGGCCTCGGCCACGAGCTGGACCACACGGGCCAATGTGGACTCCGACGACGTCCTCGTCACGACGACGTCGAGCGCGCCGGCTCCGTTGAGCGTCCCCGCGAACACGCGGTGCTCGGGCTCGACGTTCGCGGCGTCCGCCAGCGCGGCCTCGACGTCGTCCGCGGGCCGCTTGTCGACGGGCACGCTCTCGCCCGTGACCGGCGCCTGGTCGACCGCGCTCGTCCCCTTCACCACGACGCCGTCGGCCGCGATCCGCTCGTCGGGGCGGACGACGACGGTGTCGCCGACGCGGAGGTCCTCGACGGGCACCTCGGCCTCGGCGCCGTCGCGGCGGACCCTGGCCGTTGCGGGGGCCAGTTCCGCCAGCGCCTCGATGGCCCGGCGCGCCCGGCCCATCGCGTAGCCTTCCAGGGCGTGGCCGATCGAGAACAGGAAGAGCAGGAGCGCGCCCTCGAACCACTCGCCGAGCGCGGCGGCGCCGGCGGCGGCCACGATCATCAAGAAGTCGATCTCGAAGCGGCCCGCGCGGATGGAGTCGACCGCCTCGCGGACGGTGAACCAGCCTCCGAATAAGTACCCGCTGACGAAGAGCGCCGTCGGGACCCAGTCCACGACGTCGGTGAACGTATCGAGCGCCCACCCCAATCCGACCGCGACGCCCGAGAGGACGGCGAAGATCAGCTCGGTCCGCTCGCCGAAGATGCCGCCGTGCGAGTGACCGCCGTGCGCGCCCGGCGCGTGGTCGTGCCCGCTGTGGTCGTCCTCGCCCGAGGCGTGGCCCTCGCCGGGCGCGTGGTCGTGGCCCTCGTGCTCGCCGCGGCCCTCGGCGGCGGCCACCTCGGATGGCTCCGGCGCCGTGACGGTCACGCCGAGGTCGGCGAGCGCGCGGCGGAGGTCGGCCTCCGTCGTCGCTGTCCGGTCGAACTCGATCCGGATCGGTCCGGTCGCGTTGGCCTCGGCCTCGATCACGCCCGGCCGCTGGCGGAGCCGCTCGGCGACGGTCCGGGCGCGGCGCTGGCGGGGGAGCCCGGAGGCCGCCCAGAGCACGTGGCCGTACCGCTCGGTGATCTGGGCGCCGGCGCGCTCGGCCGCTCGCCGGAGGCGCGGGAGCGCGACGGCGTCGGGGTCGTAGTGGAGGCAGAGCTGGGCGGGGTGGCCGCCCTCGGGCGGGACCACGTGGGCGCGCTCGACGCCCGGCGTCGCCGCCAGCTCGTCGGTGAGCCGGGCGACGCAGGCGTCCTGGGCGTCGGGCGCGTCGGGGAGGAGGACGTCGAGGTCGAGGCGGAGCGGGTCGGGCATCGGAAGGGTCGGAGGGTGTAGAACGAGCGCTAGAGCGCCATTTCGAGCAGGAGGAGCGCGAGGAAGCCCGCGAAGAAGGTGGCCGTGGCGAGCGGGGTGTCCTCGGTCTCGTGGGCCTCGACCAAGAGCTCCTCGGTCACGAGGTAGAGGAGCGCCGCGACGCCGAAGGCGAGGAGCCCGGCGAGGGCGCCGCCGGAGAGCGCCCCGGCCGCGAGCGTCCCGCCCACGGCCCCGGCGAGGAGCAGCGCGGTCAGCCCGGCCGTCGTGGCGAGCACCCGGCCGCGCGAGGCCCCGGCCCCGACGAGGGCGGCGGCCGTCGCGAGGACCAGGAACAGGACCTCGAGCGAGAGAGCGATCGTGACGACGAGCCCGGCCTCGGCCCCAGCCGCGAACCCGACGCCGACCAGGAGCCCGTCGATCACCATGTCGATGGCGACCGTCGTGACGAGCCCGCGCGTGCCGTCGTCGTCGGCTCCCTCGGCGGGCCCCCCTTCTGTCAGCTTCTTGACCCCGAGCATCAGCCCGACGCCGACGGCGAACCCGATGATCGTCGGGATCGCCGCCGCCTCGTACATGAGTTCGGGGAGGAGCTCGCCGGCCACGGCCGCGAACACGACCCCGCCCGCGAAGTGCTGGATCACGCTCTGGAGCCGTCGGCCCGGCGGTCGGAACGCGGCCACGACGCCGCCGAGCACGGCGGCCACGGCGGGGATGGCGAGGAAGGGGAGGACGTCGGCGAGCTTGGTCAGGAGGCCGTGGCGAAGTGGAGGCCGAGGTCGGCCGTGAGGGCGGTGAACAGCCGCTGGACGTCGGCCTCCAAAGGGGGATCGCCGGGCGTCGTCGCCAGGCGGAAGCGGTCCCTGAACTCGGCCCCGTCCGAGACTGCGAGGGCGGCCCGCCCCGCCCCGGTCTCCGCCGAGAGGACGTAGCGCTTCTCGACGCCCCGAGCGACGCGGACCGTGACCGGGAGCGAGCACCGGGCGGGGCCGTCGGGGAGGGGCGCGTCCGGCCGGACATCGTTGATCCCGGTCCGCTGGGGGTATGGGAGCCCCCCGTTCAGCCGGGGCGCGGCCTCGCGGAGCGCCTCGACGAGGCCGAGCAGGAGGGGGCAGGGGTCGGGGTCCGTCACGGCTTCGGGGGTCGAGAGGGAGGGGCGTCGCCGTCTCGGACCCAGACCCACGCCTCGGCGAGCAGGACCTCGGAGAATGACCGGACGGCGTCCGGGGCGAGGAGCCGGTCGAGCCACGCCGTCCACGTGTGCCACTCGCCGTCGCCGACGAGGGCCAGCCGCCCCACGGCGACGGGCCGGGCCGGCGCGTCGGCGGGGTCGGCCCACGCCGCCCCGGGCTCGGCCGGGCCGTGGTGGTCGTCGGCGAGGACGAGGAGGTGGACCGGCCCGTCCCGGCTCGCCCGCTGGAGGGCCGCCTGGAGCGCCCGGAAGTCGTCGCCGGTGAGGGCGCCGCCGAGGCGGACGCCGAGGACGTCGTTCTGGGTCTGAGGAAGGAGCTCGTACATGGGGTAGTGGGGAACGGGGCCTACTTCGAGAGCGCGAGGATGCGCCGGGCGCCGTTCGCGACGATGACGAAGACCAGCGCGCCCGCGACCAAGTCCGGCGCGGCCGAGCCGGTCGCCCAGACGACCAGGGCCGAGAGGATGACCAGGCCGTTGACCTTGATGTCGTTCGAGGTAAAGATCCAGCTTGCCTCGACGTGGGCCTCGCCCGGGCTGCCCCCCCGTGCCCGGCGGAGCACCAGGAGCGTTGCGACGTTGCCCAAGAGTGTGAGCGACGCGACGACGATCATCGTCGCCACGTCGGGCGCCTCGCCGCCGACCGCGAACCGGCGGACCACCTCGGCGAGCCCGAACACGGCGAGCCCGCCCTGGAGGTAGGCGCTGTACCGAGCGAGCTGTTTCTTCCGGGCCACGGCCCCGCCGACGGCCGCGAGGCTGAGCGCGTAGACGAGGGCGTCGGCGAGGTTGTCGAGCGAGTCGGCGACGAGCCCCATCGAGCCCGCCAGCAACCCGGCCGTGAACTCGACCACGAAGAACGTGGCGTTGATGCCGAGCGCGATCCGGAGCGGGCCGCGCTCCTCGGTCCCGGTCGTCTCGGGGACGAGGTCCGCTTCGGTAGCGGACTCCGTCTCGCCCGACTGGCGGGCGCCGAGCCCGAGGCCCGTGAGCGCGTCCGTGACCGGCGCGGCGTCGCCCTCGTGGACCACGACCACGCGGCGAGCCGGGAGATCGAACCGGAGCGGGCCGACGCCCTCGACGTCGGCCAGCGCCATGCGGACGAGCCGCTCCTCGGCGGCGCAGTCCATCTTCTCGACGTGGTAGGCGGTCCGGTTCACGGGTGGAGGTGGGGTCAGAGGACCCACAGGAACATGACGGCGAGGTAGACGAGGTACGTGGCGTCGAGGGCGACGACCTGCCCCCTCGTGAACCCGTGCTCGTCGCTGCCCCAGTGGATGAGCGCGGCGTAGACCGCCGGGAGGAGGGCGACGAAGGCGAGGTTCACCGAGAAGAGCCGGAGGTCCTCGATGGGGAGCGTCACGAGGGCGAGCGGGACGAGGGCGACGGTCATCGTGACGGCGTGGTCGCCGATCACGCTCGACGTGGCCGCCGTGACCTGCCCGCTCCGGGCGATGCTCCACGCCCCGAACAGCTCCGGGAGCGCCGTGGCGAGGGCCGTGATGAACAGGCCCGTGACGATCTCGGAGAGCCCGAGGCCCGAGGCGATGTTCTCGCTGGCGCGGACGACGAAGTAGGCCCCCACGCCCATCGCGGCCACGCCGGCCACCGCCAGCGCGACCTCCTTGCGCGACCACGAGCCCTTCTCGCCCTCCTCCTTTCCGCGTTTGAGCGCCTGCGCGAGGTAGAGGGCGTACCCGGCGAGGAGGAACACGGCGTCGATGGGTTGGAGCCCGCGCCAGGGCGCCGGTAGCGTGAGCACGGCCACGAGCGCGAGCAGCCCGAAGTAGGGCAGCGTGAGCACAGTGACCGTCTCCTTCGCGACGGGGAGGAAGTGGTTTTCGACGTGGCGGCGGTGCTCGTCGGCACCCTCTCCCGCCTCGCTGCCTGAGCCCGAGTCGTCGGAGCCCGAGTCGTCGGAGCCCTCTTCCTCTCCGAGCCGCCGCTTGCGCGTCGCCAGGTAGACCACCGTCACGGTGAGCGGGATGGCGAGCACGTTGGACCCGAGCGACATCCCGAGCCCGATGTCGGTCACGTCGCGGAGCGCGCTCGTGGTGTTGATCCCGATCTCGGAGCCGGCCGTGACGAGGGCGACGAGCGCGCCGCCCGCCGCCGCCGTGAGCCCCCACTGGCGGGTCAGCTTGTGCAGCGGCTTGGCGAGGCGCTCGGCCCCCCAGTGAGAGACCGTCGCGGCCACCAGCAAGACGGTTCCCCAGACCCAGGTGCTCATGCGTACGGTTCGCGGTGTTGGCGGGGCGGACCGTCCGGAGACGGCGCCTCGCCGACGGAGAGGTAGACGGCGCCGAGCACGGCCTCGCGGTACGCGACCTCGCGGGCGTGGCGGCGGACGGCCTCCCACGGCCGGAACGACTCGTAGGCCCGGCTCACCCCGAACGGCCGGTTGACGAGCTCGCCGAGCCGGACGGCCCACTCGGGCCAGCCGTCGGGCCGGCGGAGCCCGGAGACGGCGATCCGCCCGCCGGGCCGGAGCGCGGCGACGGCGCGGGCGACGACGGCGTCGTAGTCCGGGACCATCTCGAGCGCGAACACGGCGAGGACCCCGTCCAGCCCTTCGGGGAACGCGAACTCGCGGACGTCGGCTCGGACCAGCTCGACGTTATCGAGGCCGAGGCGGCGGACGCGGTCGCGGGCCTGAGCCAGCATCCCCGCCGAGAGGTCCACGCCGACGACGCGGCCGGTCGGGCCGACGGCGCGGGCGAGCGGTCCGAGGTTCGGGCCGGTCCCGCAGCCCAGGCTGACGGCGGTGTCGCCCGGCCGGAGGCGGAGCGCCCCGACGGCGCGGTTGTGGAGCCGCCGGGCGCCGAGGAGCGCGTAGGCGCCCGCGACGCCGTCGTAGACGGGCGCGAGGCGGTCGTAGAGCGCGCGGGCCTCGTCGGCGTCGAGGACGCCCCCGTCGGGGTCGTCGGCCGAGCGCCGGGCGCGGCGCCAGAGGAGCGCGCCGCCCGCGGCAGCCAGGAGGAGGGTGGTAGTCCGCTTCATCGGTTTAGTGGTCGTGTTCTGTGAGCTCGCCGCGGCTCTGGAAGCTCTTGAGCGCGAAGACCCCCGCCGTCACGACGGTCTCGCCGGGCTCGAGCCCCGAGAGGACCTCGACGCGGTCGCCGGTCGCCTCCCCGAGCCGGACGGCCCGGCGGGCGTACGTCCGGGGCTCGCCCTCGACCGGGACCCAGACGTAGGCGTCGCCGCCCTCGCGGTCGACGGCCTCCGTCGGGACGGTGATCGCCGTCCGCCCGGCCTCGGCGCCCTCGCCGGCCTCGACGTCGAACAAGACCGTCACGAACGTCTCGGGCCGGAGCTCGGCCGTCGCGTTCGTCACGCGGAGCCGGACCGTCGCCGTCCGCGTCTCGCCCGCGACCTCGGCGCCGACGAACTGGACGACGCCGCGGAACCGCCGCCCGCCCGGCGCCTCGATGACGGCGGCGTCGCCGGAGCGGATGGACGAGGCGAGGTCGGGGTCCACGCTCGCGTCGGCGTAGACCTGGCCCGGCGCGACGACCTCGTAGAGCGGGGCGGCGGCCTGGACGAAGGCGCCCAGCTCGGCCTGGCGCTCGGAGACGACGCCCGAGATGGGCGACGTGACCGTGACGCGGCCCGAGACGGCGCCCGGATGGCCCGGCGCCGACCCGCCCTCGGCGCGGATCTCGCCCGCGAGCGCGGCAGCCTCCGCCTCCGCCGCCTGGGCGTCGGCGACGGCCTGTTCCAGGAGCGTCTGCGAGATGAGGTCCTCGGCGGCGAGCTGCTGGCTCCGGTCGCGCTGCTGGCGGGCCTGCGTGACGCGGGCCTGCGCCCGGAGGTACTCGCCCTGAAGCCGGGCCACCTCGGGGCTCTCGATGACGGCGACGGCCGCGCCGCGGCGGACGGCCTGGCCCTGGGCGGCGAGGAGCCGGACGACGCGGCCGTCCACGAGCGCGCCGACCTGGGCCTGGCCCGTCTCGGTTGGGACGATCCGAGCCGGGACGCGGACCTCGGCCGCGAGCGCCGAGGCCCGGACGGTCTCGGTCTCGATCTCGGTCGCGGCGGCCTGCTCGGCGGTCAGCGTGAGCTCGTCGCCGTGCTCGTCTTCGGCGCCTTCGCCAGCGCCCTCGTCGGCGTGGGCGCCTGGGGCCTCGCCCGCGTGGTCGTCCTCGCCGGAGGCCGCTTCGGAGTCCGAGCCGCAGCCCGCCAGCGGGGCGGCAAGGAGCAAGAGGAGGGAATAGAGAGGGAGTCGGTTCATCGGAGTTGGGGTCCCGTGGGTCGGGGAACGGGGCTAGTAAGAGCGGTCGGGCGACCCGTGGTCGTCGTCGGCGTGCTCGTCGGAGTGGTCGTCGGCGGTCCGGCCGGGGGCGACGCCCGCGGCGTGGTCGCCGACCTCGTGGTCGTCGTCGGCGTGCTCGTCGCCGGGGTGGGAGCCGTGGGCGGCGGCGGGCTCGCCCGCGTGCGCGTCGCCGCTATGGTCGGCGTCGGAGCCGCACCCGGCGAGCGGGGCGGCGAGAAGGGCGAGGAGCAGGAGGAAGCGGGGCATGGGTCTAGAAGTCGGGGTTGAGGAGGGCGTCGGCCTCGGTGCGGAAGCGGACGGCGTTCGCGCGGGCGTCGAGCGCGTCGGCCCGCGTCTCGATCAGGGCCGTCTGTGCTTGCAGGACCTCGAGGTAGCTCGCGGCCCCCTCGCGGCGGAGCCGGATGGCGATGGCGTAGGCCCGCTCGGCCTGGGGCACGAGCCGGTCGCGGTAGAGGGCGACCTGGGCGACGGCCGCCCGGAGCGAGGCCACGCGCTGGCGGAGGTCGGCCGCGAGCCCGACCAAGAGCCGATCGCGCTCGAAGCGGGCCACCTCGACGGCCGACTGGGCCGCCCGGTCGGGCGCGTCGTTGGCGAGCCGGGCGAGCGGGACGGCCACGCCGACGCGGCCCCCGAGGAAGCCGACGGCGCCGCCCTCGGTCTGGAGCGCGGCCTCGGCCCCGAACGACGGGAGCCGCTC
>CAXRFJ010000389.1:0-5827 GCA_964229475.1 Rubrivirga sp. | reverse complement strand
CGCCACGCCGACGACGCGGACCGTCGACGTCCACGTGGCCGGCCTCCGCCAGAAGCTCGAGCCCGACCCCGGCCGCCCGCGCCACATCGTGACGGTCCACGGCCGCGGCTACAAGCTCGCGTCCTAACGGGTCGTCGTCGGGAACTCGAGCTCGCCGAGCTCCACGTCGAGGTCGGCCACGCGCGCGGCGAGCTGGCGCTGGGCGGCCCGGAGCGCGGCGTTGTGGATCGACGGGCCGATCTCCTCCAGCACGAAGTCGAGCAGGAAGCCGGCCGCGAGGTCGCCCAGGTCGAGGCCGAGCTCGTCGGCGGCGTAGTGGCGGAGGGCGGCGACCGCCTGCGGGCGGGCGTCGTCGGGGAGCGTGACGGGCATCGGTCGAGACGGGGTGTCCCGGAAGCTCCGGCCCGGCCGCGCGCCGCGCCAGTCGGCCCGCCTGGGCGCCGAGGCGGGATCAGCCGCCCTCGCCGGCCTTCGGCTTGAGGAGGCCCTGCTTCTTGAACGAGATCATCGTCGTCTCGAGCGTCCCGTGGCGCATCCGGCGGCGGACCTCCTCGACGGGCACGCCCGAGTTGAGCCAGATGAGCGCGGCCGTGTGGGTAAGGCTGTGCGGGCTGATCCCGCGCCGCTTGACCTTCGCCGCCCGGAGGTGCGTGTTGACGCGCCCGCGGACCGACCGCGTGTTGAGCCGGGTCCCGGCGCTCCGGTGGCCGTGGCTGACGAAGAGCGGCTCCGTCGGCGCGGCGCCGTCGCGCTCCATGAGGTAGATCTCGAGCGGGTCGATGGCCTCGGCGTCGAGCGGGACGGCCTCGTCCTTCGACTGGCGGCCCTTGCCCTGGACGTGGAGGAACGTCCCCATCAGCGTCCGGTCCACGTCGCCGACGTCGGCGCGGACGAGCTCGACCTCGCTGAGGCCGCCGTACACCATCAGCGCGATGAGCGCCCGGTCGCGCCGGCCGATCTCGGTCGTCTTCGGGACGGCCTCGAACAGGGCCTCGACCTCGTCCTCCGTGAGCACGCCGCGGGTGTGGGACTGCGGCCGGCGGTTGCCCTTGACGCCCCGCGCCGGGTTCTCCTCGAGCTCGCCCCGCGCGACGAGGTAGTCGCAGAGCCGGCGGAGGGCCGTGAGGTAGGTGCTCACCGAGACCTGGCTCAGCTCGCGCTCCTCCATGAGGTACGCCTTGTAGGCCTCGACGTCGGTCTCGACCCACCGGAACCGGCTCGACGGGCGGGCCGCGCGCGTGGCGTGGTACCGCTCGAACTCGTTGAGCGTCCGGCGGTACGTCCCGCGCGTTTCGGGGCTCTTGTCCTTGAGGTACTCGGTGACGAAGCCCTCCAGTCGGTCCTCGAGCTGGGCGACGGAGAGGCGGAGCGGCGTGTCGGCCATGGCGGAATTGAATAACGGACATTCCAAGCTAGACGAGCGGCCGGGGCCCGGCAAGAGAGGAGATCCCCGAGGTCGGCCGGGCGGCGGAACGCGCGCCCCGGGGCCCGGTCCGACGACGATGCGCCGCCTCCTGCTCGCCGCCGCGCTCCTCGCCGGGTGCGGCCCCGACCTCGCCTCCCCGCTCGCCCCGCCCCGCGCGCCGTCGGAGCGCTATGCCGACGCGCTCGCCGACGCCGGCCTCGACTCGACCCGCCTCGGCCGCGCGTTCGCCACGGCGGGCGCGGCCGCGCTGGCGGAGCCGACGGCCCTCGACCTCCCGGCCTCCCCCGAGGTCACGGTGGAGGCGGCCGTGCCGGCGGCGTGGGGCTGGCGGATCGCGCTGCGGCGCGGCGAGCGGCTGGTCGCCGAGATCGCGCCCGACCTCGCCGACTCCGCCCGCGTGTTCGCGGACCTGTTCCGGGCCGACTCAGCGCGGACGCGGATCGACGGGTGGGAGGCCGCCCTCGACACCCTCCGCGTCGAGCGGACGGCCGAGGCGGATGAGACCGTCGTCCTCGTGGTCCGGCCGGAGCTGCTCGCGGAGGGCGCCGTCGGCGTGGCGATCCGGACGGACCCGTCGCTGGCGTTCCCGGTCGCGGGCGTGGGCGAGGGCGCGATCCGGAGCCGGTGGGGCGCCGACCGGGACGGCGGCGCGCGGCGCCACGAGGGAATCGACATCTTCGCCGACCGCGGGACGCCGGTCGTGGCGGGTGCGGCGGGCCGGGTCGAGCGCGTCCGGGAGACGCCCATCGGCGGCCGCGTCGTCTGGCTCCGCGCCGACGACGCGCCGGTCTCGCTCTACTACGCCCACCTCGACCGCCAGCTCGTCGCGGACGGGGACCGCGTGGCGGTCGGCGACACGCTCGGCGAGGTCGGCAACACGGGCAACGCCGTGAGCACGCCGCCGCACCTCCACTTCGGCGTCTACGGGCGCGGCGGGGCCACGGACCCTGAGCCGTTCGTCGTCGGCCGGCGCGCGGCGCCGCGGACCGACGCGGCGCCCTAGTCGGTCCAGTCGGCGAGGTGGCGGACGAGCCACGCGCCGCAGGCCCGCTCGAACGAGACGGCGCCGGGCGGGGGCGCGCCGAGGTACCACCCGTGGCTGAGGCCCGGCAAGACCTCGACGCTCGACGACGCGAACGCCTCGGCCGACTGGCGAACGTCGGTGGGCGGGGCGACGGGGTCCTCGGCGCCCGCGAGCAGGTGGACGGGCCGGCCGGGGGCGACGGACGAGGCGAACCGCTTCGGGTCGAGGCCGTCGAGCGCCTTCCCGCCCCGCCCGACGGTGTGGAGCAGCCGCGCGAACTGGAGCATCCCGACGGCCGGCTCGCCGCCGTAGCGCCGGGCCGCCGCGTCCGCGACGCCGCCGAGGCGGAGGCCCGTGGCGACGAGCGCGGGCGGGAGCCCGGAGAACCGCGCGAACCCGTCGACGAGCCCGCGCGCCATCGCCCCGAGGTCGGGGTGGCCGATCGCCCCGAACAGCCGGTCGCCGACGCCGTCGCGCGCGAACGCGAGGCTCGACAGGAGGCACCCGAAGCTGACGCCGAACAGGGCGCGCCGGTCGGCGCCGAGCCCGTGCTCGGCCTCGGCGAAGGCGAACACGGCCGGGAGGTCGGCCGCGACGCCGTCGAACATCGTTTGGGCGAACGGCACGTCGAAGGCCACGCCGCGGCGGACGAGCGCGGCGAGGTCGGCGCCGGGGTGCCCGGAGGTCGGGCGGCGGATGCCGCCGAGCGGGGTGTCCACGAGCACGGCGCCGAGGCCGGCGCGGGCGAGCGCCGTCGCGGCCGGCACGCTCCGGTCCATCCCCTTCGTGATCCCGTTGAGCAGCGTCACCGCCGGCGCCCCGCGCCGCCCGTCAGCCGGGGGGACCACGATGGCCTCGAAGGTGGCGAACGCCGCGTCGAGGTCGTCGTGGCCGGTGTACGGGTGGAGCCGGCGGAGCCGGTACCGCACGCCCGGCAGCCCGGCGACGCGGACGCGGCGGGCGTCGAGGACCTCGAGGGCGGCCGGGGCGGGAGTCGCGAGGGCGGGCACGGTGTTACTGGCGTGTTACGGCGTCCACGCCGGGCGGGCGGCCCGGTTCGCCGCGGACGGCGAAGTCGGGGTGATCCCGAGCGTTACGCGGCGGCCCGCACGGGCGCCGCCGGGGCGGCCACCGCGTCCGCCTCGGGCGCCCGCCGGACGGCCCCCGCCGCGCCGGCGGTCCCGATCGCCAGGAGCGCCTGGAACGCGACGCCGCCCCACGCGCCGAGCAGGACCAGCGCGACGAGTCCGGCGGCCGAGTAGACGGCGAGCGCGAGCTCCGCGAGCCCCGCTTCGCCCTCGCTCGCCCGGCCCTTCGGCGTCCGCGCGAACGGCGTCCTCCGGCCGAGCGCAGCCTCCGCGACGGCCCGCGCCGCCGGCACCACGAGCACGACCGGGGCCACGAGGGCGGCCGGCACGCGGGCCAGCCTCCACCCCCACGACCCGGGGTGGACCGCCCGCAGCGCCACGACGTGCGCGCCGACGAGCCCGCCCAGCGCGACGGGCCCGAGCACGGACAGCGCCGCGGCCCCGGCCCCCGCCGTCCCGAGCGCGAACACGACGGGGTGCGCCAGGATCAGGACGAGGAGCGCCGGGAGGCTCAGGGAGAGGGCGACGTGGCCGGTGAACGCGAGCTTGCTCCGCAGGGGCAGGCCGGAGCGCCAGAGCGCGCCGAGGCGGAGGCGGCCGACCTCGGCGAGGCCCTTGGCCCACCGCGCCTGCTGCCGCCGCCACGCCCCGACCGTGGCCGGGAGGTCGGCCGAGACGGCGACGCCCTCGGCGAGGCGGGCGCGCCAGCCGGCCGCCTGCGCGCGGAGCGCGAGGTCGGCGTCCTCGGCGAGCGTGTCGGCCCGCCAGCCGCCGGCGGCGTCGATGGCCGCGCGGCGCCAGACGCCGCCCGACCCGTTGAACGGGAGCGCCAGCCCGGCCCGGTCGCGCGCCGTCTGCTCGACGGCGAAGTGGAGGTCGAGGACGGCCGCCTGCGCGCGCCCGAGGAGCGTCCGGTCGGCGCCCGGGTGGGCCCACCGTCCCTGGACGAACGCGAGGCCGGGGTCGGCGCGGAGGGCGGCGACGAGGCGGCGGAGCGCGTCGGGCGGCGGTCGGAAGTCGACGTCGAAGACGGCCGCCAGCGGGGCGTCGGTGTGAGCGAGGCCGTGGGCGAGCGCGCCGGCCTTGGAGCCGTCGCGGGCGTCGCGCGGGAGGTGGCGGACGCCCGGCCGGCGCTCGGCGCAGAGGGCCGCGTTCGTGCGGCGGGCCGCCGGCGGCGAGTCGTCGAGGAGCTGGACCTCGACGCGGCCGGGGTAGTCGGCGGCGAGCGCGGCGTCGAGGGCGCGGGCGACGAGGGCCGGCGGCTCGTCGTAGACCGGGATCTGCACCACGACGGCCGGCCACGGCGCGGCGGCGGCGGCCGGGAGCGCCCGCCTCGGGAGCGCGGCGCGGAGCGCGGCGAGCCCGAGCGCGTGGAGGCCGAGGCCGGCGAGCACGAGGCCCGCCCCGCCGTAGAGCGCGCCCGCGAGCGCCGCCAGCCCCTCGAGCGCGGCCGTCACCAGTCCGAGGTCGCCGCCGTGAACGCGTCGCGGGCGATCTGGTCGAGCGCCGTCGCCGACGCGTCGGCCTCGCCCTGGAGCCCCTCGGCCGGCGCGAAGTCGGCCGTGGCCGTGAACGTCCGGGACAACAGCTCCGCGTTCTCGACCCGGTCCTCGACCACGACGCGGACGCCGAGGCTGACGCGGTTGAGCGCGGCCACGTTCTGGTCGGTCACGGCGACCGGCGCGATCGCGTACCGCTCGATCGTCGCGCGGACGACGGCGTCGGCCTCGCCCTCGTCGGTCTCCAGCGTCAGCCGCGAGCGATCGACGAACCGGTCGATGAGCGCGTCGGTGAGGAGTCGGTCGAGCCCGGGCGGTCCGCCCTGCGACCGGTCCTCGGCCAGCGGCACGGCGACCGTCTCGAGCTGCGCCGGAATCGTGGCGCCGGAGAACGAGTAGACACCGCACGACGCGAGAGGGACGAGGGATAGGGTGAGGAGGGATGCGCAGACCACCGCCCGCATCCCCCATCCCGCATCCCGGAGCCCTCCCCTACTCATCCTTCAGCTTCCGGTAGAGCGTCCGCTCGGAGATGCCGAGGGCCTCGGCGGACTGGCGGCGGTTGCCGTCGAAGCGGCGGAGGGCCTCGGCGATGAGCGCGGCCTCGGCCTCCTCCATGGTGGGGAGCGGGAGGCCGTCGGCGAGCGCGTCCTCCAGCGACTCCGGCGCGTGGGCCACCGAGGCGGACGGGGCCGCGTCCTCGACCTCGAAGTGCGTGGCGGCAGCGTCGTAGGACGCGGCGGCGGGCGGCTCGTGGGCCAGCTCCTGCGCGACGGCGCCGCGGGCGGCG
>CAXRFJ010000388.1:0-2758 GCA_964229475.1 Rubrivirga sp. | reverse complement strand
GGTCGCCACGGGATCGGGCAGACTTCCGGTCCTCCCCATGCGCCGCCGTCTCCTCGCCGCGTTCGTCGCCCTCGACGGGCTCTGTGCCCTGGCCGCCCCGCTGCTGGCGCCGGCCCTGCTGCCCAGCCCCGAACCCGAGGCCGCGTACGTGGAGATCGCCGGGATGTGCGTGGAGGAGATGCCGAACCGCGACGCCGGCCTGGGGGGCCGGCCCGTCGCCATGTCGTTCTGCGCGGAGGCGTAGGCCGACGGGGGTCGCACCGGGGACGCCCCGGGCCGCTTGTGGTGGGCGGCCCGGGGCGTTCTCCATTTCGGGCCCCGGTTGCGCGCGGCGGAGGGCGCGGCGACCTTGCCGCCCCCTCTTCCGCCCGTCATGCTCAACTACATCTGGGCCGGCCTCATCATCGTCAGCCTCGTGTTCGCGCTGGCGAGCGACACGAGCGACCTCGTCCAGGACACGTACCGCAACGGCCAGCCGCTGCCAGTCGCCCTCGAGTTCGACCGCCCGTTCGACGCCGAGGCGCCCCGCCAGCCGGTCCGCCTCGTCGTCGACTCGGCGGCCTTCCGCACGTTCTACGGCGTCGAGGAGGGCACGCCGCAGCCGGCCTACGACGCCGTCCTCCGCCGGACGTCGACGGGCGGCCTCGAGCTCCGCCTCGACGACGCCGAGGCGGACCTCCCCGCCCCGCTCGGCACCATCCGCGACGCGACGAACCCGCGGGACCAGATCCTCCAGGGCGAGGTCGAGGGGCTCCGCGTGCAGCAGACGCCGTCGGGCGCGCGGGCCGAGGGCGGCCTCGTGTTCGGCGCCGTCCGGTTCGTCAAGCTGGGCGCCATCACGACGGCCGCGATCGACCTCGCCGAGACGGCCATCACGATCGCCATCGGGCTCATCGGCGTGCTCGTCCTGTTCCTCGGGCTGAGCCGGATCGCCGAGGACGCCGGCATCATCCAGGCGCTGGTGAAGCTGGTCCGCCCGGTCCTGGGGCCCCTGTTCCCGAACATTCCCAAGGACCACCCCGCGATGGGGATGATCGCCCTGAACCTCGCCGCGAACGTGTTCGGGCTGGGCAACGCGGCGACGCCGTTCGGCATCAAGGCCATGGAGGAGCTCCAGGAGCTCAACCTGGAGCCCGACACGGCGACGAACGAGATGGCGATGCTCCTCGCGCTCAACACGGCCAGCGTCCAGCTCATCCCGCCGGTCACGCTCATCGCCGTCATCGGGATCGAGACGAACAACGTCTACTTCCCGATCCTCTTCACGACGCTCGGCTCGCTGGCCGTCGCCATCATCGCCGCGAAGGCGCTGTCGAGGCTGAAGCGGTACCGCGAGACCGACCCGGCCCGCCTCGGCGCGGCCGCGGCCCCCACCACCGAGACCGAGGGCTAGGCCATGGACACGTTCCGCGAGATCATCAGCGTCCTGTCGGTCTTCGTCCTCCCGGCGATGATCGTGGGGATCCCGCTCTACGGGCTGATCAAGAAGGTCCCCGTCTACGAGTCGTTCGTCGAGGGCGGCAAGGAAGGGTTCGGGCTGGCGGTCCGGATCATGCCGTACCTCGTCGCCATCCTGTTCGCGATCGGGATGTTCCGCGCCTCGGGCGCGATGGAGTGGCTGGCCGGCGCGCTGTCGCCCGTGCTGGCGCTCGTCGGGATGCCGCCCGAGGTGCTCCCGATGGCGATCGTCCGCCCGCTGACCGGCTCCGGCTCGGTCGCGATCGTGGCCGACCTCGCCGCGCAGTACGGCGAGACGTCGCTGATCACCCGGATGGCCGCGACCATGTTCGGGTCGACGGAGACGACGTTCTACGTGATCGCGGTCTACTTCGGCGCCGTCGGCGTGAGCAAGACGCGGCACGCGCTCCCGGCCGGCCTCATCGCCGACGTCGCGGCCATGCTGTTCGCGGTCTGGCTCTGCCTCCTGTTCTTCGGCTAGCCGAGGGCGGCCCGGATCGCGGCGTCGAGCGTGGCGAGGTGGACGCGGACGGCGTCGGCCAGCGGCGCGCAGCGCAGGCCGAGGTCGTCGACGAGCGGCCCGAGGTCGGCGCCCTCGGCGGCGGCCTCGACGAGCGCGGGCGCCCGCTCCTGCCACGCGTGGAGCAGCGCGGGCACGCCGGGCGCGTGGTCGTAGTCGGCGGCGAGTTGGAAGAGCGGGAGCTCGGTGACGATCCGGAGCGGGTCGCCCCCGGCCTCGGCCGCCTGGTCCATCGACGCGTTGTAGAACCGGGCCGCCGTCTCGGGATCGCCGGCCCGTTCGAAGTGGGCGCGCATGGCGGCGCCGGTCGGTGTGGTCCAGACCCCGGGGCCGGCGTAGTCGAAGCCCTTGTCGTCGTCGCGGTCGTGGTCGTGGAGCCGGAGGCCGGAGGCCCGGGCCGCCTCGGCGAACGCCCGGCGGAGGGCGACGGCCTCGGGCCGGTCGAGCCAGCCGCGCTCGACGAGGAGCAGCGCGCCCTCCGAGACGCCCATCCCGTGGAGGCTCGCGTGGAGCGCGACGGGGCCGTCGCCGAACAGGAACCGCGTCGCGGCAGCGTTCTCCGGCCGGAGGTTGGGGTAGCCGTACTCGACGTCGCGTCCCGGCAGCTCGCGCCGACGTCCGCGGAGGAACGCGGCCAGCGTCGCGTGGGGCCGCTCCGGGTCCCAGGCCTCGATCCACCCGCGGTTCCGCGCCTCGCCGTCGGGGTTGACGTGCGGGATGACGCGGAGCGTGACCCGCTCGAACAGCTCGCCGAGGCCGCCGCCTTCGGCGCCCCAGTCG
>CAXRFJ010000387.1:0-3823 GCA_964229475.1 Rubrivirga sp. | reverse complement strand
CCCCGCCCTCCCCACCAGCCCCCCGCCCCCATGCTCCCGTACCAGACCGTCGTCTGCGCGCTCGACGTCGAGCCCGGCTCGGCCCGGGCGCTCGTCCGCGCGGCCGACCTCGCCGAGCGCTCGCACGCCGCGCTCCACCTCCTCCACGTCCGCCCGCTGTTCCGCGCCCGCCGGGCCCACGCCGGCGCCGAGGCCGACCCGTTCGAGGCGGCGGTCCGCGCCTACGTCAACGAGGCGCTCGGGGCCGACGACGCGTTCGACGTCCTCGCGCCGGTCGTCCACGTGACGCACGGCGAGGCCGCGGCCGACGGCGTCCTCCACTACGCCGCCGCCGTCGGGGCCGACCTCGTGGTCCTCGGCACGCACGCGCGGCAGGGGCTCGGGCACCTCATCCTGGGCAGCGTCGCCGCCGACGTCCTCCGGCGCTCGCCGGTGCCGGTCCTCGTCGTGCCCGACCGGGCCGCGCGGACGGCGCCGGGCCCCGACGCCCCCGTCCTCGTCGGCGCCGACTTCTCGGCCCACACGGCCGAGGCGCTCGCCCACGCCCGCCGGTTCGCGGGCGCCTACGCCGCGCCGGTCGCGCTCGCCCACGTCCGCGACGCGCCGGCCGAGACGCTCGTGGACCCGCACGCGCGCGGCCCGCTGGCGCCGCCCACCGGCATGAGCTCGCGCGAGGCGGCCCACGCCGCGCTCCGCGACCTCATCGACGCCCACGGCCTCGGCGACCGCGTCGCGCGCCACGTGGTCCCGGGCCGCCCGGCCGAGGAGCTCGTCGCCCTCGCCCGCCGGTCGCACGCCGCCCGCCTCGGCGTCGGGACGCACGGGCGGCGCGGGTGGGACCGCCTCCGCCTCGGGAGCGTCGCCGAGGGCGTCGCGCGGCACGCCGAGTGCCCGGTCCTCGTCGTCCCCACGCCAGCGCTCCCCCCGCCCGCCGAGGCCGTCGAGGTCGCCGCCGCCACCGCGTGACCCCTTTCCGCCTCTCCCCCACCGCCGCCAGCCCCACCCGGGCTGGCGGCTTTTTTGGTGGCGAGCACGGCCCCTGGTGAGCCGACCGAGCGAGGGCAAAGCAGGGGGGCAAAACCCGGACGACAGTCCCGACCCGGCACCCCTCCAGGTCTGCCGTCCCTGTCAGCCTGCGACCTTCCCGCCTCGGTCGAACGAACCCGCCCGATGCCTTCCCACAGCGGTATCCCAGTCGAGCCGGTGTGGCGGGCTGAGGTAGTGAGCGTACGCGGCAACCATCTGACGGGCGGCTTCTGAGAACCCGGCATTGCCGAACCCCGTCCCGAGAGCAGGAAAGGCCACGGTAACGACTTCGGCCGCACCCGTCCGCCGAACGGCCGCGTCGTGCCTGGAGATCGCCCACAGCGAGGCCCACACGGCCCGGCATACGCCGTCCGTCCCGTCGAGGGGGCCTGGCATCCTCATCGCCGGCGCGTGGGCGACGAAGGGAGAGGCCAGATTTCCGGTCGACTCGATGGAGCACGCGCCGACCGGCTGCTCATCCAGGTCCTCGTCGGCGATCCTGCGCTGGACCCGATCCATCAGCGACCGGCCGTGAAAGGCGACAGCCGCGGCGTCGACGCCAGCGGTCATGATGCCGAAGGCGTTCCCGGCCATGACGAAGCAGTCGTGGAGTGGAGGGTCCTCGAACCGTCCCTGAACCACACGGACGTTCGGGAGGCCGTCGGATCGCTGGCGGAAGGCCTCGCACGCTTCAGGCTCCGGATGAACCAGAGCCCAAGTGGGAACGGCATCGGGACGGAAGAGGACACGAGCGGTGCCTCGGCGGACCAGAGCCGGCGTCCGAGGCACCCGTTGCCGACGGTGCCGACTCGCCACGTCGCCCGCCTCGGGCGGCCGCGCGAGGCGGGCGGCGTCAAACAAAGCGGGCCGGCGCCATCCCCAGCGCCGGCCCGTGTGGCCGTCCCACATCAGCGGAGCCGCTACGTGAGCTGGCGCTCCTGCCCGGCCGCGTGCCGGAGCACGTCGGCCGAGGTCACGATCCCAACCAGCCGGCCCTCCTCCACGACGGGCAGCGACGAGACGCCGTGCCGGAGCATCGTGTCGGCGACCTCCTCGACCGACATGAGCGGGTCGGCCGTGAGCGGGTCCGGCGACATGATCTCGCCGAGGGTCCGGTCGATGCCCGGGCCGCCGTCGGCGTCCCACTCGTGCGTGCCCAGCGAGGGGCCCGCGGCGCGGAGGACGTCGCGGTCGGAGACGAGCCCGACGAGGCGGCCGTCCCGGACCACCGGGAGGTGGTGGAAGCCCCCGCCGCGGAAGCGGTCGCGGGCCTGGAGCACGGTCTCGTCGGGCGACGCCGCCTCGGGCTGGCGGGTCATCAGGTCGCGGGCGGTCATGGCAGGCGGGGGCAGGGGGGGACACGAGCGGGGGCCGGCCGCGCGGGCCGGCCCCCGATGGAGGGGCCGGCGCGGGCCTAGAAGGCCAGCGTGCCCTCGACCATGAAGCCGTTGAACGAGCCGCCGTTCAGGATGTCGCCCGTCGGGAAGTCGTTGTAGGTCTGGTCGACGTAGGACGCCTTGAGGAGCAGGTTCCGCGTCGGGAACCAGCCCGCGGCGACCTCATAGCGGTCGATCGAGACGGCGTCGCCGGCCGTCGTGATGGCGCCGTCGACGCGCGCGCCGAGCAGCTCGCCCGAGACCCGGTTGTAGCGGGCGCCGAGGTAGGCCTGCTCGTTGGGCAGGAAGCGGTAGACCGCGTCGGCGGCCAGCTGCGTCCAGGCCCGGTCGACGCTCTCGGCCTCGCCGCCGGCGAAGCCCGTCGTGACCTCGTAGGTCCCGAACAGCTCGAGCCCGTTGAACTTGACGAACGGGTTGAGCATCACGCTCGTGACCGACTCGGTGAAGCCGGGGTTCACGCGGCCGGTCGTGAACGCCGAGCTGGCCGACGTGCCCGGGGCCGTGAGGACCGAGTAGAACCGGGAGCCGCTCCGGTCGCCGCCGTAGAGCGTGTTGCGGCCGGCGTTGCGGTTGCCGTAGGCCGAGCCCGTCAGGCGGAGGCGGAGGGCCTCCGTCACCTGGCGGTCGATGCCGAGCTTGCCGTAGAGCGAGTACGAGCGGCCCTCGGGGTCGGTGATGCTCCCCTTGATCTCGCCGTTCGAGACGCCGACCATGGCGATCGCGCCGTTCGAGCGGGCGTAGACCTCGCCGCCGATCTCGGTCGTGAACGCGTCCATGATGTTGTTGCCCACGAACGGGTTGTAGAACGCGTTGCCGTTGTCGGTCCGGCGGAAGTGGGCGTCGCCGTAGTTGATCTCCATGTGGCCGACCTTGACGGTCGCGACCTCGAAGATCCGGTCGACGAGCGGGCTGCCGAGCCAGGGGGCGCCGTCGACCTGGAGGTAGCCGCCCTTCACCCACGTCTCCGTGTGGTGGCGCGACGAGAGGTAGGTCTCGAGCTGGACCTGGACGCCGTCCGCCAGGAGCGCGTTGACGTTGAGGTTGGCCGTGGCCAGGTTGAAGCCCGGGCCGATGTCCTCGAGCGCGCTCAGGTTCTCCCCGTCGACGACGAACTCGTTGTTGGCGTGGTCGAGGGCCTGGAACTGCTGGGCGAAGGCGCCGCCGATGCGGAGCTGCGGCGTCGTGCCGCGGAGGCGGGAGGCCGTCTTCGGGGCCTCGAACGTGTTGAGGCCGCGGAAGTCCGGCGGGCGCTGGTTGGGGTACTGGACGAGCGGGTTGTCCGCCTCGTCGGGCGGCGTGGCGTCGTCGGGGGCGTCGCTGGCCGAGGAGTCCTCGGCGAGGACGGCGGGCGTGGCGTCGTAGGCCGCGTCGGTGGAGGCGATCTGGGCCGAGGCCGGGAT
>CAXRFJ010000386.1:0-4279 GCA_964229475.1 Rubrivirga sp. | reverse complement strand
CGAACCCCACCCCCTCCGCCGCGCGCCTCGGCGGCCCCCCGGTCGGCGCGGCGCGTCCCGTTTGGGGCGGCCCGGTCGCCGCCCGCGCCGGCACTTTTCCGCGCTGCGCCCCGTTCGTCGTCGCATGCACCGACTGTTGATCCTGGCCCTCGCGCTCGTCGCGCTCCCGGCCGTGGCCCAGCCGCGGGCCGCCGACCTCGTCGAGTGGCGCGTCCGCGCCGACCGGGCCGGGCCCGGGGCCGAGGCCCGCGTCGTGCTCGACGCCACGATCGCGCCCGGGTGGCGGCTCTACGCGCTCGGCTCGCCCGTCGGGATCCCGCTCACGCTCTCGTTCGACGGCCTCCCGCCGGGCGTCCGCGCCGGGCGGTTGGCGCCGGCCGGCGCGCGGGAGGGCTACGACGCGGTGTTCGAGGCGGCCTACCCCTACTTCGCCGAGACGGGCCGCGTGGTCCAGCGGCTCCACGTGGGCGAGGGCGTCGCGGCCGGGACGACGGTGCTCGAAGGCGCCGTCCGGTTCGCCGTCTGCGACGACCAGATCTGCCTCCCCCCGACGCGGACGGCGTTCCGCGTCCCGCTCGTGGTCGAGTGAGGCTGCGTCTCCTCACGCTCGCGGCGCTCCTCGCCGGCTGCCAGGCGACCGCGCCGGCCCCGGCCGTCGGGCCGCCGCCGTCCGCGCCGGCGCGCCTCGTCGACGCCGAGCGGCTGATGGCCGACGTGACGGCGCTGGCCGACGACGCCTACGAGGGCCGCCGCGCCGGCACCGAGGCGGGCTACCGCGCGGCCGACTACGTCGAGGGCCGGTTCCGGGAGGCCGGCCTCGAGGGCGCCTTCGACGGCCGCTACCGCCAGCCCGTGCTGCTCCCGCAGGGCGGCGAGGGCGTCAACGTCGTGGGGCGCGTCGCGGGGACCGTCTTCCCGCAGCAGGCGCTCCTCGTTACGGCCCACTTCGACCACCTCGGCGTCCGTGCCGGGCAGGTCTACAACGGGGCCGACGACAACGCCTCGGGCGTGGCCGCGATGCTCGCCGTCGCCGAGGCGCTCCGGGCCGACCCGCCCGCGCACACGGTCGTGTTCGCCGCGCTCGACGCCGAGGAGATGGGCCTCGTGGGCGCGCAGGCCCTCGCGGAGGCGCCGCCGGTCCCGCTCGGCGCCGTGCTCGCCGTCGTCAACCTCGACATGGTCTCGCGCGGGCCGCTGTGGGCGGCCGGCGCGGCCCACTACCCGCACCTCGGCGCGCTCCTCCGCGAGGCCGGGCTCGACCTCCGCTACGGCCACGACACGGGGCAGGGGGCCGACAACTGGACGGGCGCCTCCGACCACGCCGTGTTCCACCGCCTCGGCGTCCCGTTCGTCTACTTCGGCGTCGAGGACCACGCCGACTACCACGAGCCGACCGACGACGCGGCGCGGATCGACCTGGCGACGTTCGGGGCGGCGGCCGACACGATCCTCCGGGCGGTCCGCGTGCTCGACGGGAGCCACGCGGCGCTCGTCGCCGGGCGCTAGGCCGGCCCGCGGGCGGGGCCCTCGGTCGGGCCTCCGCCCGCCGGTGTCGCTAGGCGGGCGCGGGCGTGGCGCGCGGGACGGCGGCCAGCGCGGCGGCCAGCTCGTCGCGGCGGACCGGCTTGGTGAGGTAGGCGTCGCAGCCGGCGGCGAGGCAGGTCTCGCGGTCGCCCCGCATGGCGTTGGCGGTGAGGGCGATAACGTGGGGCTGGGCCCCGCCGCCGGCGCGGATCACGCGCGTGGCCTCGAGCCCGTCGAGCACCGGCATCTGGATGTCCATGAGGACCGCGTCGTACGCCCCGGCGCCGACGGCCTGGACGGCCGCCGCCCCGTCCGCCACGACGTCGGCCCGGACCCCGAGGCGGTCGAGGACGCGGAGCGCGACGCTCTGGTTGATCCGGTTGTCCTCGGCGACGAGGACGCGGAGGCCGGCCAGGTCGGGGGCGGGCGCCCGCGCCGGCCGCGCGACCCACGCGGCGTCCCCGGCGTGGACCGGGACGCGGACGGTGAACGCGAACGTCGACCCGATGCCGGGCGCGCTCTCGGCCCCGATCGTCCCGCCCATGAGCTCGGCCAGCTGGCGGCAGATCGCGAGGCCGAGCCCGGTCCCGCCGTACTGGCGCGTCGTCGAGGTGTCGGCCTGGGAGAACGACTCGAACACGGCGTCGAGCTTGTCCGGCGCGATCCCGATGCCCGTGTCGGCCACGGCGAACCGGAGCTCGACCGGGCCCTCGGTCGGCGCGTCGACGAGGTCGACGTCGACCCGGACCCCGCCCTCGGTCGTGAACTTGACGGCGTTCGAGAGGAGGTTGACGAGGACCTGGCGGACGCGCGTGACGTCGCCCGTCACGGCGCGGGGGACGGCGGCGTCGACGCGGTGGTCGAGGCGGAGGCCCTTGGCCGAGGCCGCCGTCGCCACCACCCGGAGCGCCTCGTCCACCACGGCCCGGACGTCGACGGGCTCGGCCTCGAGCGTGAGCATCCCGGCCTCGATCTTCGAGACGTCGAGGATGTCGTGGAGGATGGTGAGGAGCGCGTCGCCGGAGGCCCGGATGGTGTCGACGAGCTCGCGCTGCTCGGCGTCGAGGTCGGAGTCCAGCAGGAGCGACGTCATCCCGACGACGCCGTTCATGGGCGTCCGGATCTCGTGGCTCATGTTGGCCAGGAACATCGACTTGGCGCGCGTGGCGGCCTCGGCGTCGGCGCGGGCCGCTTCGAGCTCGCGGCTCCGCGCCTCGAAGTCGCGCGAGACGCGGGCCAGCAGGCTGTTGAGCGCGCGGCTCTCGCGCCCGAGGTGGGCGAGGCGGAACTCGCGCCGGGCCGTCTGGCGGTCGGCCGTGGCGAGCGCCGCGCGGAGCGCGGCCCGGCCCTCGGGCGTCGGGACGTGGGCCGCGACGAGGTCGGCGACGGTCTGAAGGTCGGGGTCGGTCATGCCGCCGCGGCCCGCTCGCGGACGGTGACGAGGCAGCACGTCTCGTTGTGGAAGTCGCACGCGCCGTCGGGCCGCGAGCCGATCTCGCCGTACGAGAAGTAGCCGGCGAGGGGGGCGTCCCAGACGGCCGCGAGGCCGGCCACCTCGTCCTCGGCGATGGGCCCGAGCGCCGTGTGGCGGGCCTTGCAGGAGACGAGGAGGACGGCGTCCGGCGGGGGGGCGCCGTCGCGGAGCGCCTCGGCCTCGGCGATCACGCGCTCGACGACGTCGAGCGAGGGCGGCACGCAGAACCGGACGCGCCCGCCCTCGGGCACGGCCCCGGCGAACACGAGCCCACCCGTCTCGGGGTCGGAGAGGAGGGGGGCGCGGATGACGGCCGTCCCGCCGGCCCGGTCCACGCTGAGCGGGTACTGGACCCCGAGGTCCATGACGATGCTCCGGTCGCTGCCGGAGAGGTCGCTCATCCCGAAGTAGTCGGCGTAGACGTCGAGGACCGACTCGCCGTCGAGCTCGAACACGACGTTGCCGACGGACCGCGTCACGGTCTTCTCGACGCCGACGGCTTGCCAGCCGCTCGTCGCCAGCCCCTCGACGTCGTAGCGCGCGCCGTCGAGGACGAGCCCGACGACGCCGTCCGCCGTCGTCTCCGTGCTCGACGCGACGCGGGTCTCGACCATCCGGAGGTCGTCGCCGGCGAGCCCCCCGAAGAGCGGGACCTCGCGCCCGGCGCCGGCGCGGACGCCGCGGACCACGGCCTCGCCGTCGGTCGTGACGCCGGAGGCGAAGGCGAGGACGACGGGGTCGGCGAACCGCTCGGCGGCGGCCCGCCCGAGGCGGGCGGCCACGTCCTCGGCGGTCTCGCCGGCCGCCCTCGTCCCAGACCAGACGGCGTAGGAGCCCGGCGCCGCGAGCCACAGCATCACCACCACGCCGCCCTCCAGGATCTCGGCCCCGGCGATCTCCCCGGCCGTCGTCATCGCGACGACGTCGAGGCCCCGCTCGACGAGGGCCCGGCGGAGCGCGTCGAGGTCGTGGCCGGGGCCGCAGAACGCGACGGCGAGGGTGGCGCCAGCCGCACGGGCGGCTGACACCTCCGGGAGAACCGCGGCGTGTGTCGGGCCGCTCAGGAGGTGGGTCGTCATGCACAACCGGGCTGGGGTCCTCGCGATATCGGGCGCGGCCCCCGAAGCTTTAGCGCCGCCGCGCGCTCCGGCCCCGGAGCGGTCGTCTCGCCGCGCGCGACACGCTGGCGTTCCCGATGGGCGGGGCGTTTGAGATCCGGGGGGGGCGGACGAGGAGACGGGAAACGCCTCCGGCCCGCATGCGCTCGCTCCGTCTGTCTCT
>CAXRFJ010000385.1:0-7613 GCA_964229475.1 Rubrivirga sp. | reverse complement strand
CGACGCCAGCCGCCACGTCGGCGTCGAGTGGACCAACTTCTACCGCGCGACGGACTGGCTCCAACTCGCGCTCGACGTGGCCCTGACGCGCTCGCGCTACACGGAGGGCACGGCCGACGGCGACCGGATCGAGAACTCGATCGGCCGCGTCGTCACCGGCGGGGTCTACGCCGGCCGGCCGGAGGGATGGCTTGCCAGCCTCCAGGTCCGCCACCTCGGCCCGCGCCCGCTTATCGGCGACGGCTCCATCACCGCCGACGCGTCGACGCTCGTCAACGCGAAGCTGGGCCGCCGCGTCGGACCGGTCGCGCTGTCGCTCGACGTGCTCAACCTGCTCGACTCGGACGCAGCCGACGTGAGCTACCTCTACACGTCGCGCCTGCCGGGCGAGCCGGCTGCGGGCGTCGAGGACATCCACTTCCACCCGGCCCTGCCGCGGAGCGCGCGGCTCTCGGCCGCGCTCCGGTTCTAGCCGGCCCCGCTCGCCTCGGCCCCGAGGTCGGCCGAGTCGCCGCGTAGGGGCACACCGGCGGTGTGCCCCTACGGCGCGTCGGTTGGGGCGGTCTCGCCCGGCCGTTCGCGGAGGCGCGAGAAGATGAGGTGCCGCTGCGGATGCTCCCACACCCACTGGCGGAAGCCGTCGACCCGGTCGAGGTCCTCGCCGAGGCGGTCGCGGAGGCGGTCCTCGTAGCCGTCGGCGGCGACCGCGCGCTCGGCCTGCCGCTGCCACGCGTCGGTGAGGAGCGTCGGGAGCCGGTCGAGGAGGCCGGCCTCGACCGTCGCGTCCCACTCCTCGCCGTCGAACCAGACGCCGCCGCACGTCGCGCAGCGGTCGAGCCAGAACCCGCCCTCGGGGTGGACGCGGTAGCGGCTCATGATCCGCTCGTCCTGCGGGCACAGCTTCGCCCGCTTCACGTCGCCGACCTCGTCGGAGGAGGGGACCGCCTCGGCCGGCGCGTCGGCGGGCTCGTGGCGCTCGCGCCACGCGAAGTAGAGGTCGGCCGGGAGGAACGAGCCGTGGCCGCGCGGGCAGCGGAAGCCGCGGAGGCCGGGCACGCCGTCGCTCGGGTCGAGGAGGGTCGAGCGCTCGAGCTCGGCGTCGCAGAGGGGGCAGGTCACGGGCGTCGGGTGGGTGAGGCCGGCACGCTCCCGGCGGGGCCTCCCACCATCCGCTCGCTCTGCCCGCCTCGGCGCCGAGGCGGGCGAGCCGGTCTACCGAAAGACGACCTCGTCGACGACCTCGCGGCCGAGGTGCTGGTTCATCCGCTCCCGCCACTGCTGGCGCTGGAATTGGAGCTGGTGCCGCCACGCCGACGACCGGACCTTGACGTGGAGCGCGCCGTGCCGCATCCACACCTGCTCGGTCACGTTCGCGATGGCCTCGCCCGCGACCTCCGGCCACGCCTCGACGGCGCGCGCCGCGTCGAACCGCTCGCGGTAGCCGTAGCGGTCGACCAGGTCGGAGAGGACGGAGCCGAGGGACTGGGGCTGATTCGACGAGGGCACAGGTGCGGCGGAGCGACGTTGACAAGCTAGGCCCCTCTCCCATCACGATGCGACTCCTCCTGCTCTCCGTCGTCCTCGCCGCATGCGCCTCGACCGGCTCCGCGCCCCCCACGTCCCCGTCCGCCTCGGGCACGGCACCGGTCGACACGACGATGCCCGGCGCCGTCCGCACGGCGACGCTCGACCCGACGCCCATCCGGATCTCGGCCGACGACCTGCCTGAGCCCTACGCGACGGAGTCGGCCCGCAACGGGGCCGAGGTCGTCGACGTGCCGGACGACGCCGTCCTCCGCGTGCCGGCCGGCTTCGCCGTCCAGGTCTGGGCCGACGATCTGGAGAGCCCGCGCTGGCTGGCGCTCGACCCCGACGGCGCGGTCCTCCTCGTCGAGAGCAGCGAGAACCGGATCAAGCGCCTCCGCGACGCGGACGGCGACGGCGTCGCCGAGTCGGTCGAGACGATCGCCACGAGCGCCAACGGCCTCGACCTGCCGATGGGCCTCGCCGTCCTCGACGGCGCCCTCTACGTCGGCAACACGTCCGACGTGCGGCGCTACGCCTACGCGGCCGGCGGGCCGATCGGGGGCGAGGGCGAGATCGTCACCGACCTGCCCGGGCGCGGCTACAACCAGCACTGGACGCGGAACGTCGTCGCCAGCCCGGACGGCGACAGCCTCTACGTGACCGTCGGCTCCGAGTCGAACGTGGACGTCGAGGAGCTGCCGCGCGCGTCGGTCTTCCGGATGGCGCCGGACGGGTCGGGCCGCGAGACCGTCTCGTTCGGCCTCCGCAACCCCGTCGGCCTCGCCTTCCACCCGGCGACTGGCGTGCCCTACACGACCGTCAACGAGCGCGACGGGCTGGGCGACGACCTCGTGCCGGACTACCTCACGGCGATCGGCGCCGACGCGGACGGCGAGCCGCGCTTCTACGGCTGGCCCTACGCCTACGTCACCCCGGACGCCCTCGACCCGCGCCGGATGGACGACGGCCGGAGCGAGGCGCCCGACCTCGCCGCCCGGACCGCCATGCCGGACGTGCTCTTCCAGGCCCACTCGGCCGCGCTCGGCCTCCAGTTCTACGACGGCGAGGTCTTCCCGGAGCGCTATCGGGGGGGCGCCTTCGTCGCCATGCGGGGGTCGTGGAATCGCGACCCGGGGACGGGCTACAAGGTCGTCTTCGTCCCGTTCGAGGACGGGCGCCCGGTCGGCCACTACGAGGACTTCCTGACCGGCTTCCTCCTCGATCCCTCCGGGCCCACCACGTTCGGCCGCCCGGTCGGCCTGCTCGTCCTCCCCGACGGCTCGCTCCTCGTGACGGAGGAGGTCAACGGGCGGATCTACCGCGTGAGCTACGCCGGGTAGCGCGTCGCCCGGGCTTCCTCCGCCTCGGCGCCGCGGCGGAGGGGGCTAGCCGCGCGTCGCGAGGTGCCAGAGGAAGCCGATCTCGTCGCGCGACGTGAGGCCGAGCGCCACGAGCCCGCCGACCGCCAGCAGGAACGGGAGGCCGAAGCCGACGAGGACGGCCCGCGCCGGCGGCACGTGCGTGACGGCCTGGAGGTCCCACATCATCTTGTAGCCGGCCACGACCTCGATCAGCAGCCCGACGCCGAGGACGGTCGGGGCGAGGACCGTCGCGAGGTGCGGGTCGATGCTGCCGAGGAGGAGCGAGAGGATCATGAGCGGGAACCAGCCCCAGCGGCACCAGACGGCGAGCGAGAGCGCCTGCGCGGGCCGGATCCGGCGCCGCCCGGTGATGACGTTGAGCCAGATCAGGTTGAGCAGGAGCCACGCGCCGTAGGCGAGCGCGAGCACGAGGACGAGCGTGAGCGGCTGGCCGAGGAGGCCCGTCAGCCGGGCCTGGCCCTCGAGCGTCCACGACGCCGTGGCGGCCACGAGCGCGTCGGTCCGCGCGAGCGCCCGCAGCACCGACGTCCCGACGACGCCGGCCGCCAGCGTGAGCGCGAGCGCGAGGCCGGACGTCTCGAACGCCGACAGGTCGAACCCGCGCTGGACCGACTCGCGGTAGAGGTCGCGCCGGCCGAAGTAGCGCGGGGCCATCGACCCGAGCCGAGGCGCCCCAGCGTAGAACACGCCGAGGCCGAGCACGAGGCCCCACCCGATGAGGAGGAGCGGGGAGGCGCGGCGCTCCTGCCGGGCCTCGGAGCCGGCGTCGAAGGCGAACACCCGCTGGCGGCCCGTCCAGAACCCGCTGGCGACGGCGAGCGCGGGCCGCGGCGCGTCGTCCTCGCCGAGCAGGCCGAACCGGGTGCCCGTGACCTCGGCGCGCTGGTCGCGCTCGACGCGGTCGGCGTCGGCGTCGCGCCAGCGGTAGACGAAGGCGGCGGCCGGCGGCTCGCTGAGGCCCAGGAGGTCCGTGAAGGCGTTCTCGAGCGTCCGCGCCTGCGCGGCCTCCGTCCCGAGCGTCCGCCAGCCGCCGGGCTGGCCGGGGCGCACGCCCGTCCCCATCGAGGCGAGCCCGACGGGCCCGTCGCGCTCGGCCCGCCAGCGGCGCAGGAGGGCGACGGGGTCGTCGTCGCGGGCGTCGAGGAGGACGAGGTCGACCGTCCGCGAGGCGCGGTCGTCGACGGGGAAGCGGCTGACGTAGTAGGTCCGGGTGCCCTCGGCGCCGCGCTCGCGGGCGAGCGCGGTGAGCGCCTCGAAGTAGGGCCGCGTCCGCGGGTCGCTCGTGTCGCTCGACTGGGCCAGCCCGAAGTGGCGGGCCGCCGGGTACGGCCGGGCGCGGTCGAGCGCCTCGGCGAGGAGCCGGGCCGCCTCGTCGGTCCGCGCGCGGAGGAACAGGGCCGGGAGGCCCTCGATGGGCAGGTCCTGCCAGAGCGCGATGCCGAGCCGGCTGGCGGCGCTCAGCACGTCGGCGCTCTCGATCAGCCCGGTGCGGACGGCGCGGACGCCGGCGCGGCGCATCGCCACGAGGTCGGCCACGGCCGCCTCGGCGTCCTCGGGCGCGTTCCAGACGACGCCGGCGAGGCTCGGGTCGAGGGGCGGGAACGGCCCGCGCGGGGCGAGCGCGGCCGAGTCCAGCCGGGCCAGCGGGCTCGCCGAGGCGGCCGCCGTCGGCGCGGTCGTGTCGGCCGTCGCCGAGTCCGCGGCGGGGGCCGGCGGGGTCTGAGCAGAGAGGGCGGTCGCCAGGAGGGCGGCGACGAGGGCGTAGAGTCGGGACACGGGCGGGAGGCGGCCGGCCGAGAGTACGCACGCCGCGCCGCCGCGTTCGCGGAGGACGGCGCCGACCGTCTCCGTCGGCCCGCCGGGCGCCGCGGGGGGCCGCGGGCCGCCCAGACAGAGGAGGCCCCGCCGGGCGGAGATCCGGCGGGGCCTCAGGACAACCCTGGCGAAGTTGTCCGGGGGGATCGTTGCGTCCCGGCCCGAGGGTAGGGACGGCGGGTGCCAGAGGTCCGTCACACCCGCGACGTCCAGACAACGTCGCCGGGCGGTCTCTGGTACCCGGCTAGTCCATCATGCGGCGGAGGAAGGCCGGCACGTCCGTGTCGTCCTTGTTGATCCGCTCGCGGCGCGGCGGGTTGGCGTTGGGCAGCGGGCGGACGTTCGCCGGACGCCGGCCCTCGGCCTTCTCGCGGTCCGGGACCTCCTCGTCCTCGCGGACGCGGTCGGGGTGGACCGGCCCGCGCCGCTCGAAGGCGGGCACGTCGAGCGTCTTGAGGTTGTCCTCGCCCTTATAGGGCGGCGAGCCCGCGCCCGAGCCGAGGACGACGCGCGGCCGGCGGGCCGGCGCCTCCTCCTCCGCCTCGGGGCCCTCGTTGTCGAAGCCCGTCGCGATGACCGTGACGCGGAGCGAGTCGCCGAGCGTCTCGTCGATGACCGTGCCGAAGATGACCTCGGCCTCGTCGCCGGCCTCGTTCTGGATGACCGAGGTGGCCATGGTCGCCTCGCGGATGCCGAGGTCGATGCCGGCCGTGATGTTGACGAGCACGTTCCGGGCGCCCGCGATCGAGATGCCGTCGAGGAGCGGGCTGGAGATGGCCTCCTTGGCCGCGCGCTCGGCCCGGCGCTCGCCCGAGGCGATGGCGCTCGACATAAGCGCCGTCCCGCCGTCGAGCATCGTCGTCCGGACGTCGGCGAAGTCGAGGTTGATGAGGCCGTGGACCGTGATGAGCTCCGAGATCCCGCGCGTCGCGTTGTAGAGCACGTCGTCGGCCATCTCGAAGGCCTCGACGAGCGTCGTGTTGTCGTCGGCGACGTCGAGGAGCCGCTCGTTCGGGATGATGATGAGCGTGTCGACGACCTCGCGGAGCTGCTCGACGCCCTGCTCGGCCATCCGGCCCCGCTTGCGGCCCTCGGCCACGAACGGCTTGGTCACGACGGCGACCGTGAGGATGCCCATCTTCTTGGCGAGCGCGGCCACGACGGGCGCGGCGCCGGTGCCGGTCCCGCCGCCCATGCCGGCCGCCACGAAGACCATGTCGGCCCCGTCGAGGGCCGCCTCGATCTCGCGCTGGCTCTCCTGCGCCGCGCGCGCGCCGACGCTGGGCCGGGCACCGGCCCCGAGCCCCTTGGTCAGCTCGCGGCCGACCTGGATCTTGCTCGGCGCGGCGTTGGCCTGGAGCGCCTGCGCGTCGGTGTTGATGGCGACGAACTCGACGCCGTGGATGCCCTTCGCGAGCCTGTTGGTGACGGCGTTGCCGCCGCCGCCGCCCACGCCCACGACCCGGATCAGAGCCGTGTCCTGTGCGTCGTCGTCGAATGCAAATCGGGTGCTGAAGTCTTCCATTGGATCCCTCCGAAAGGGTGTGTCTTGCCAGGGTTGTGGTCAAGCGGCAGGACAACCGGCAAGGTACCGGCTCCGCAGCCCTGCCGCGGGAGTGTTGATAAGTGGGGGTGGGCTAGAGCTCGTCGAACCAGCTCCGCATGCGGCTCGCGATCTTGTTCACGAGGCCGTCGGGGTCCGAGTCGTAGCCGTCGCCGACGGCCTCGACCGGCTCGCGGGCCGGCGCCGCCTCGGCCGTCTCCTGGACCGGCTCGGGCGCGAGGAGCGAGGCCCCCCGGCCGGCGCCCGTCCGCAGCCCGTGGAGCACGAGGCCCACGCCGGTCGCGTACTTCGGGTCGTCGACCTCCTCGACGAGGCCGCCGGCCAGCCCGAGCGGGCGCCCGACGCGGGCCTCCAGCCCGAGGATCTCGGCGGCGAGGTCGGCCGTGCCCGGGATCAGCGCGCCGCCGCCCGTGAGCACGACGCCCGCCGAGAGGTGCCGGCCGTAGCCGGACCGCTTGATCTCGATGGCCACGAACTCGAGGATCTCCTCGAGGCGCGGCTGGATGATCTGCGCCAGCGTGCTCTGGCCGATGCTCTTGTCCGGCCGGCCGCCGATGCCGGGGATCTGGATCTCCTGGTCCTCCTCGACCATGTCGACGAGGGCCACGCCGAACTGGCGCTTCAGCCGCTCGGCCTGGTCGTGGAGGATGCCGAGCCCCTTGCGGAGGTCGTCGGTGACCTTGTTGCCGGCGACGGCCACGACGGCCGTGTGGCGGATCGTCTTGTCCTCGAAGATGGCGATGTCGGTCGTCCCCCCGCCGATGTCGACGAGGACGACGCCGACCTCCTTCTCGTCGTCGTGGAGCACGGCGTGGCTCGACGCGAGCGGCTCGAGGACGATGTCGTCGACCGCGTACCCGGCCTTCTCGATGCAGCGGTACACGTTCTTCGCCGCGCTCACCAGCCCGGTGATGATGTGGACGTTGGCCTCGAGCCGGACGCCCGACATCCCGATCGGGTCGGCCACGCCGTCCTGCCCGTCGACGATGAACTCCTGCGGGAGCACGTGGAGGATCTCGCGGTCGGCCGGCATCGCGACGTGCTTCGTGTCCTCGAGCAGGCGCGTCACGTCGTCGCGGTCGATCTCGCCGCCGGCGACCGTGATCACGCCGCGGCTCTGGAAGCTCTGGATGTGGTCGCCGGCGATGCCGACGACGACCGACTGGGTCTCGATGCCGGCGGCGTGCTCGGCCTCCGAGATCGCCCGCTTCACGGCGTCGACCGTCTTGTCGATGTTGACGACGACGCCGCGGTTGAGGCCTTCGGACTCGGCCACGCCGACGCCGCGGACGTGGATGCGGTCGAGGTCGTCGGCCGACGCCACG
>CAXRFJ010000384.1:0-7660 GCA_964229475.1 Rubrivirga sp. | reverse complement strand
GACGGCTGGCGGTCGTCGCTCGTCGCCTCGCTGACCGGCAACCAGGCGTCGTTCTCGAACTGGCAGGAGGGGGGCGTCGACGCGCTCGCGGCCACGGCGTCGCTCGCCGGGGGGTTCGACCGCGTCGTCGGGGGCTTCCTCACCACGCAGGACCTCCGGCTCGCCCTCGGGGTGCTCCGGCAGGACACGCTCGACGTGCGCAAGGCCCTCGACGTCGCGCGCTACGAGGCCACGGCCGAGGTCAACTCGGAGCGGGCGATCCGGCCGGCCGCCGCGGTCCTCTTCCGCACCCAGTTCGCGCCGGGCTACGACTACACGCCGACGGCCGACGAGTACCCGTCGCTCGTCGTGGTGCCGGGCCAGGAGCTCAAGGTGTCGGACGCGTTCGCCCCGCTCGTGATGAGCCAGTCGGTCGGCCTCGCGTACCGGCCGGGCGGCGGGTTCGTGGCGCGGACGGGGCTCGCGCTCAAGGAGACCGTCGTGGGCATCGAGCGCCTCCGGCCGGTCCACGGCAACGCGCTCGACCAGCCGGTCCGCGTCCAGGCCGGCCTCGACGCCGAGGTGGGCCTCGACCGCGAGCTCATGGAGAACGTCCGCCTCCGGTCGCGGCTGTCGGCGTTCCAGGCGTTCGGCCAGGTCGGCGACGAAGCCCCGGACGTGCTGTTCGAGAACGTCCTGCTGCTCAAGGTCAACAACCTCCTCAACGTCCGCCTCGACGCCGCGGCGCTCTACGACGCCGACGTGAGCCCGGACGTCCAGTTCCGCGAGGTGGTCAGCGTAGGTGTCTCCGTCGCCCTTCTCTAGCCGGCGCCACGCGCGGGCCGTCGCCGGGGTCTATGCGCTGGCGGCCGTCGCGCTGTGGCCGGTCCCGGTCTTCGGGATCCTCCACGCCGAGGCCAGCGCCGTCCTCGCCGGCGTCGGGTGCCTCGCGGCGGCGGTCGGCGCCGTCGGGCCGTTCCGGTCGGGGGCCGGGTTCGGCGCGCTCGCCCGCGTCCACCTCGGCGCGCTCGTCGTCCCGATCGCGCTGCTAACGGTCTCGCTCCTGTGGCGGCCGAACTGCGGCTACGCGCTCGGGCTCGCGCTCTTCCTCACGCTCGTCCCGCCCAGCGTCCTGTTCGGCCTCGGGCTGGCGTACGCGGCGACTGGCCTCGGCGTGCGGATGCCGCGCGTGACGCTCGCGCTGGCGGTCCTCGTGATCGCGGGCGTCGGCGTCGGGTACGACCTGGCGCTCCATCCGCAGCTGTTCACCTACAGCTCGGTGTTCGGCGGCGTCCTCGGGCCGATCTACGACGAGGAGCTGGCGATCCGCCCCGGCCTGTTCGCGGCAAAGGCGCAGACGCTCCTGTGGGCTCTCGCGTTCGTGGCCCTCGGCGCGTGGCGGCGGGGGGGAGGGCCGCGCGCGACGCGTCTGGGGGCCGCCGCGCTCGTCGGCCTCGGCGCGTCGGTGCTGGCCGCCCAGCCGCTCGGGATCGTCCAGACCGAACGCGGGATCCAGCGCGTGCTGTCCGACCGGGTCGACCTCGGGCCGGTCGTGCTGCACCTCGCCGCGGGCACGCCCGAGGCGGCCCGGCGGCGGCTCGCCGACGAGGCGCTGTTCCGCTTCGAGACCCTCGCGGAGCGCCTCGGCGTCCGGCCGGCGGCGCCCGTCGCGGTCTACCTGTACCCGGACGCCGACACGAAGGCGGCGCTCATCGGGTCGCGCACCACGAGCGTCGTCCCGGTCTGGCTGCCGACGCCGCAGGTCCACATGCTGGCGGACGAGGCGGAGCGGTCGCTCGGGCACGAGATGGTCCACGTGCTGGCTCGCGAGTTCGGGATGCCGGTCGTCAAGGCGTCGCCGGCGATCGGGCTGGTCGAGGGGCTGGCGGTCGCGCTCGAGCCGCCCGACGGGCTCCCGTCGCCGACGGCGCTCGTGACCGCCGGGCGCGCGCTCGACGGCGACGGCCTCGGCGACCCCGCCGAGGCGGTCCGGGCGACGATGTCGCCGGGCGGGTTCTGGACGGCGCGGGCCGGCGTCGCGTACACGGCCAACGGGGCGTTCGCGGGATGGCTGCTCGACCGGTTCGGCGCGGCGCAGGTGCGGGAGGCGTACCGGACGGGCCGGTTCGAGCCGGCGTTCGGGCAGACGCTCGCCGCGCTGGCGGCCGAGTGGGGCGCCGAGGTCGAGCGCCAGCCGGTCGACCCCGAGGCCGTCGCCGTCGCGCGGTGGCGGTTCTCGCGGCCGTCGCTGTTCGAGCGGCGGTGCCCGCACCACCTGCCGGCCGACGTCCGCCTGGCCCGCGAGGGCGCCGAGGCGTGGGGGGCCGGGGACGTGGAGGGCGCGCGGGACCTCTTCGTTCAATCCGTTATTGCAAACCCATTCAGGCTCACGGCCCTCGACGGCGCCCTCCGCGCCCGGCTCGCGACGGGGGAGGCTCCAACCGTCGACGACCTCCGCCGCGCCGAGGCCCTCGCCGACAGCCTCCCCGACGCAGCCGCCCTCGTCCACCTCGGCGACGTCCGCCGCCTCCTCGGGCGCGACGCCGGCCCGACCTACCGCGCCGCGGCCGACTCGCTCGCGCCGGTCGACGCCCTCGGCCGCCTCGTCGTCCGCCGGCGGGCCGCGCTCTCGCGGGCGGCGCTCCGCCTGTGGCTCGCCACGCCGCCGGACTCCGTCCCGGCCCGGCTCCGCGCCGAGGCGCCCGTCCTCGCCGCGCTCCGGCTGTTGACCGCCGACCGTCCGGCGGAGGCGTGGGCGCTCGCGCGGACGTGGTGCCCCGACCGCCTCCGCGCCGGGCTCGGCCCCGCGGTGGCGGCCGAAGCGGGGCGGGGGCTCCGCCTGATTCAGGGCACAACGGCGTACCGGGCCGGAGCCCTGACCGCGAGCGCGCGTCTCTACGACGGCCTCGACGCGGCGTTCGCCGACGGGGGGCCGCGCAGCCTCGCCGCCCTCGTCCGCGACCGCGCCCGCCGCGTCGCGTGGCGCCGGACGCGGGCGGAGCCTCCGCCTATCTTCGCCGATCCGACGCCCACCCCCGATGCCCTCGCCCCGTGTACTGACGCTCGCCGCCCTGCTCGTCGCGGCGGGCTGCGCGCTCCCTGAGGAGGCGGCCACGACGGGGACGGCCGAGGCCCCGCCCCCGGCTCGCGTCGGGGAGACGATCATCTCGGACCCGCGCGTCGGCGCGCTCCAGCTCCACCAGGCCGGCGACGAGGCGACGCTGCCGGTCGTCACGCTGGGCGCGCAGCAGGCGCTCCGGCTCCAGTTCGACCTGGTCGGGCAGCAGGCGGGCGCGCCGCTCGAGATCCGGTTCGTCCACACCGACCGCCGCGGGCGCACGCAGCTTCTCCCGACCGAGTACCTGACCGGCTTCGAGAGCGACCAGATCCTCGACTACGAGCGGTCCACGTCGTCCGTCCAGGTCCCGTACGTCCACTACAGCTACGACTTCCCGAACGCGAACATCGGGTTCAAGATCAGCGGGAACTACCGCGCGGTCGTGCGCGACGGCGCCGGCCGGCTCCTGTTCGACGCCCCGTTCTTCGTGAGCGAGCAGCTGGCCCAGGTCGAGCTCGCCTTCGGGGCGACGGTCCAGGACGGCTCGGTCGGGTTCGCGGTCCAGCCCGCGGCGCGGCTCCGGCCCGACCGGCGGCTCCAGGAGTTCGACGGCTCGCGCTACACGGTCTGCTTCGGGCGGAACGGGCGGACCGACGACTTCCGCTGCGCGCCCGAGCCCTCGCTCGTCGACCTCGCGCTGTACCAGTTCTACCTCCCGCGCTCGGCCGCCTTCCCCGAGCAGCAGGCCCTGTTCGAGCTCGACCTCGGCTTCCTCGGCGTCAACACCGAGGTGCTCGAGGTCGACCGGACGACGAGCCCGCCGTCGGCGCTCCTCGACCTCGACTACGCCGAGTTCGGCGGGGACGTCCGGCAGGCCGTGATCGCGTCGATCCCGCTCGTCGAGAGCGTCTACCGCGACGTCGGCCGGGCCGACGTCGACGGCCAGTACGTCGAGGTCACGTTCCAGTACGTCCCGCCGCAGAGCCGCCAGTCGCCGCGGCGCGTCTACGTCGTCGGCTCGTTCAACGGCTGGGAGCGGACGCCCGAGTCCGAGATGACGTGGAGCGAGGCCGACGGCCGCTACCTCGCCACGCTCCTGCTCAAGCAGGGCCGCTACGTCTACGGCTACGAGGGCGTGGCCGTCGAGACGCCCGGCCTCAGCATGGCCTCCCTGTTCACGGCCTACGTCTACCTCGCCGACCCCCGCCGCTTTACCGACCGCCTCATCGCCGTGCGCAGCGGCGTCGCCCAGTAAGCCCCACCCCCGCGCTCATGCCCCGTTGGTTCGCCTTCCTCCTCGCGCTCGCGTTCGTCGCGGGCTGTTCGTCCACCGCCCCGGTCGCCTCGGGGAACGGGTCGTCCGGGTCGGAGGACGACGACGACAAGTACAAACCCTACGACGAGGTCGTCACGGACGACGCCGTGACGGACGAGGGCCTGTTCGACGTCCACCTGTTCGACGAGGGCGAGAAGCTGCTCGTCGAGATCCCGGACTCGCTGTTCGGCCGCGAGATGCTCGTCGTGTCCCGGCTGGCGCGGACGACGGAGGGCTACCAGTACGGCGGCTCGAAGGTGAACACGCAGGCCGTCCGCTGGGAGCGCCAGGGCGACCACGTCCTGCTCCGGACGGTCCGCTACGAGAGCGTCGCCGCCGACAGCCTCCCGATCTACCGGGCCGTGCGCGACGCCCAGTTCGAGCCGATCATCGCGCGCGTCGGGATCGAGGCGCTCGGGCCGGACTCGGCGTCGGTCGTCGTCGACCTGACGGACACGTTCACGGGCGACACGCGCGTGTTCGGCCTGCCGAACGGCGCCCGCGAGCAGTTCAAGGTCCGCCGCCTCGACGGCGACCGCTCGTTCCTCGCCCGCGCGTCGGCGTACCCCGAGAACGTCGAGATCCGCGCGGTCCTGACCTACGACGCCGGCGAGCCCCCGGAGAACGCCTCGACCAACACGCTCTCGGTCGAGATGGCCCACTCGATGGTGCTCCTCCCGGCCGAGCCGATGCGCCCGCGGCGGGCGGACCCGCGCGTGGGCTACTTCTCGATCGACCAGATCGACTACGGCCTCCCGGCCCAGCGCGCCGAGTCGCGCGAGTACATCACGCGCTGGAAGCTCGTCCCGAGCGACCTGGAGGCCTACGCCCGCGGCGAGCTGGTCGAGCCCGTCGAGCCGATCGTCTACTACGTCGACCCCGCGACGCCGGTCGAGTGGCGCGAGCCGATCAAGCAGGGGATCGAGGACTGGAACGTGGCCTTCGAGGCCGCCGGCTTCCGCAACGCCATCCGCGCCGCCGACGCGCCCGTCGACGACCCCGACTGGAGCCCGGAGGACGCCCGCTACTCGGTCGTCCGCTACTTCCCGTCGGACGTCCAGAACGCCTACGGGCCGCACGTCCACGACCCCCGCACCGGGCAGATCCTCGAGTCCGACATCGGGTGGTACCACAACGTGATGAACCTGCTGCGGAACTGGTTCTTCGTCCAGACCGCCGCCGTCAACCCGGACGCCCGGGCGCCCAAGTTCCGCGAGGCCGTCATGGGCCAGCTCGTCCGGTTCGTCTCGGCCCACGAGGTCGGCCACACGCTCGGCCTCCCGCACAACTGGATCTCGTCGACGGCCTACCCGGTCGACAGCCTCCGCAGCCCGACGTTCACCGCGACGCACGGGACGGCGCCGTCGATCATGGACTACGCCCGGTTCAACTACGTCGCCCAGCCCGGCGACGGCGTGACGCAGCTGATGCCGCAGGTGGGCGAGTACGACATCTGGGCCATCAAGTGGGGCTACACCTACTTCCCGGACGCCGCGTCCGAGGAGGAGGAGCGCCGGATGCTCCAGGACATGGTGAAGGAGATCCGCGACGACCCGGCCCTCCGCTACGGCGCCCAGACGTTCGACCCGGTCGACCCGCGCTCGCAGAGCGAGGACCTCGGCGACGACGCCGTCTACGCGTCGCAGATGGGCCTCGCCAACCTCAAGCGGATCGTCCCCAACCTCCAGGCGTGGACGACGCAGGAGGGCGAGAGCTACGACGACCTCGGCGAGCTCTACGGCCAGGTCGTCGGGCAGTGGGCGCGGTACCTCGGCCACGTCGGCCGGCAGGTCGGCGGCGTGACCATCGACCCGAAGGTGGTCGGGGAGGCGGGCCCGATCTACCAGCCCGTCCCGGCCGAGCGCCAGCGCGCGGCCGTCGCGTTCCTCGTCGACGAGGCGTTCACGACGCCCGCCTGGCTCCTCGACACCGACCTCCTCGCGCGCATCGAGCCCGGCGGCACGGCCGACCGCGTCCAGCGGCTCCAGGAGTCGGCGCTCGAGCGGCTGCTCGAGCCCGTCCGCCTCGGGCGGCTCGCCGAGGCCGAGTGGCTCCGCGACGACGCCTACCCGGCCGCCGAGATGATGGACGACCTCCAGGCCGGCATCTTCTCGGAGATCGGGGGCGGCCGGGGCATCGATCCCGCGCGGCGCTCGCTCCAGCGGGCCTACGTCGACCGCCTCGGCGAGCTCCTCAACGAGAACCCGACCTCGATCCCGGACTCCATGTTCGACCGGGCCTACGGCTACCGCCCCCAGGACATCGAGCGCTCGGACGTCCGGCCGCTCGCCCGCGGCGCGCTGATGACGCTCGACGAGTCGAACGCGGCGGCGCTCCCGCGCTACCGCGCCCGGAGCGAGCGGTCCGAGCGGTACCACCTCCTCGACCTCCAGGCCCGCATCGAGCACATCCTGGACCCCGAGGACTGAGTGAGGAGTGAAGGGTGATGGGTGAAGGGCGAGTGCTCATCACCCATCCCCCCTGACCCATCACCTGCCATGCTCGACCTCCACGCCGCCCAGCCCGACGTCCTGATCCTCGTCGGCACGCAGACCGGCAACTCGGAGGTCGTGGCCGACGCGCTGGCCGACGCGCTCGGCGACCTCGGGTTCGCCGTCCACCTCCTCGACATGGCGGAGGCGTACCCCGAGATGCTGGCGGACTACCACCAGCTGATCGCCGTGACCTGCACGTGGTCCGAGGGGACGTTCCCCGACAACGCCGTCGACTTCGTCGAGTCCCTCGCGGCCGTCGCGCCGGACCTCTCGGGCCTCCGGTTCGGCGTCTGCGGGCTGGGCGACCGCGACTACGACCCGTACTACCAGACGGCGGCCGAGGCCCTGGTGGACCTCCTCCGCCGGTCGGGCGCGACGGAGGCGCAGCCGCTCCACGACATCGACGGCGGGCCGACCGAGGCCGACGTCGAGGGCGCCGTCGCGTGGGCCGTGCGCTGCGCGGCGGCCTTCGCCGCGGCGGACTAGCGGAATCCGCGGGCCCGCTGGCGGGTTCGGTCCGCATGACGCTGGCCGACCTCGACCTCGACGCCCTCCGCTACCGCACGTCCGCCGAGGTGATCGGCGCGCTCCGCGACGCGTGCGACCAGAACCCCGACCTCGCGACGTTCGAGACGATCGGCGAGAGCGAGGAGGGCCGGCCGATCGCCGGCGTCACGCTCGGCTACGGCCCGCGCCGCATCTCGCTCGTGGCCGGCGCGCACGCGGACGAGCCGGTCGGCCCCGAGACGCTGCGGGCCCTCGTCCTCGAAGGGCTGGCGGCCCGCGACTGGGGCGCCGAAGGCGGCGGCCTCG
>CAXRFJ010000383.1:0-3261 GCA_964229475.1 Rubrivirga sp. | reverse complement strand
GATGGGCGTCCCCTCGGCGCGCATCGCCTGGAGCGTCTGCGTCGTGACGCGGCGGACGTCGGCGGCGGTGTCGGTGGGGACGGTCTGCGTGCTCATCGGGGTCGGGAGGGGGGCGGACAGGATACGCGGGGCCCGCGGGTCGCCGAACGAAAACGGGCGCCGCCTCCGGAGAAGCGGCGCCCGCGGGCGGTCACCGAGGCGGGCCTACTGGCCGGCGCCCGGCGCGCTGACCGGCGGCGCGGGCGGGCCCTGCTGCTGGCCGACCGGCGCGGCGTTCGGGTCGATCCCGAGCCGCTCCATGATCGGGACCGTCAGGTCGTCGACGCGCTCGCTCCGGTAGAGGAACACGGGCGCGTTGTTGGCGACCGTCGGGAGCACGAGGTCGTAGCCGCCCTCGGCGGCCGTGGCCTGGATCGCCTGATCGATCTGGTTGAGGACGGGCTGGAGCAGCCGGGCCTCGGCGTACGAGAGGTACTGGAGGCCCTGGACCTCGGCCTGCTCGATGTCGTTGCGGAGCTGGAGCAGCTCCTGCTGGCGCTCCTGGCGGGCGGCGTCGGTGGCGACGGCGCTCTGGTCGAACGTCTGGTACTCCTCGAGCTTCGTGTTGAACACCTGCTGGAGCGAGTCCTGGACCACGGCCACGCGCTGGCCGACGGCCTGCTGCTGCTGCTGGAGCTGGGTCTGGACGTCGGCGACGGCCGGCATCCGGATCACGATCGGGTCGGTGTCGACGAAGCCGACCTTCATCGGCTGGGCCAGGGCGGCCGGCGCGAGCGCGACGGCGGCGGCGAGGAGAACGAGTCGGCGGAGGGTCATGAGGGTGTCTCTGGGGGAACGGTCGGGGGGAACGGCCGGGGCCTAGCGGCTCGTGCCGGAGAGGCCGGCCGCGCCGAGCCCGATCCCGAGCTCTTCGAGCACGAGGTCGGTCACGTTGTTGCGGGGGCGGGTGTAGAGGAAGAGGTACTCCCCCGCCCGGTCGAAGATGTAGTCGTAGTCGCCCTCCTCGGCGACGACCTCGATGGCGGCGAGGAGCCGCTCCTGGGCCGGCCGCATCTGCGTCTGCTGCTCGCGGAAGAGCTCGCCCTGCGGGCCGAAGTAGCGGCTCCGGAGCGCGTCGCGCTCCTCGCGCTTGGCCTCGATGGCCTCGAGCTGGGCCTCGCGCTCGTCGTCGGTGTAGAGGATCTCGCGGGCCGCGAACCGGTCGGCCATCTGCTCGGCCTCGAGCGCGACCGCCTGGACCTCGGCCTGCCACTGCTGCGTGAGCCGGTCGAGCTCCTGCTGGGCCGACTGGAACTCGGGCATCTGGGGCAGGATCGTCGACGAGTCGATGAACCCGATCGTCTGCTGCGCCAGCGCGGCGGGCGCGGCGAGGAGGAGGGCGGCGAGGGCGATCAGCGGGCGCATGGGGGTCACGGCGGCGAGGGAAACGGGGCGTCGCAAGCCTACCGCCCGCCGAGCGAGAACTGGAAGCGCCAGCCGGGCTGGGCATCCTCAATGGCCCCGTTCGACGTGTCGAGCGGCGTGTACGGGTCGATCTGGTAGCCCATGTTGAGGTCGACCAGCCCGAGGATCGGGAGGAAGATCCGGGCGCCCACGCCGGCGGCGCGGTACAGCCGGGACGGGTCGTAGTCCTCGAACCCGCTGAAGGTGTTGGCCGCGTCGGCGAAGAGGTAGGGCGCCAGCGAGAGCTGCGGCGTCTGGAACAGGAGGACGCCCAGCTCGGCCTCGTACTTGTTGAGGATCCGGCCGCCGACGGGCTCGCCGTTCTGGCGCGGCCCGATGGCCTCGATCGGGTAGCCCCGCAGGAACACGAGGTCCTTCCCGAACCCGCGCGAGATGCTCGACGTCCCGCTCGCCTCCAGCGGCGTGCCGCCGACGAGGAAGCGCTGGAACCGGACGTCGTCGCCCGTCAGCGAGCCGATGTAGCCGAACTGGGTCCGCACCGACGCCGTGAGGCGCCCCACGACCGGCGTGTAGAACGCCGTCTGGAGGTCCCACTTGTGGTACTGGATAAAGTCGCCGATGGGCGGGGCGACGGTGACCGTCAGGCCCACCTGGGAGCCGTTCTGCGGGAAGGTCGGGTTGTCGAGCGCGTTGCGGGAGAGCGACTGGCTCACCGTGACCTCCTGGCTCAGCCCCTCGGGCAGCCCCGAGGTGCCCAGCCCGCGGAGGTTGTAGAGCCGGTAGCCGAGGTTCGTGCCCGTGACGAAGAAGTCGTCGGGCCACTTGAGCCGCTGGCGGTAGAACACCGAGGCGCCGGCCGTCGAGTACAGGCCGTCCGTGGCCGACGTGAGCGACGAGAACTCCTGCCGGCGATACGACAGCGCGAACCCGGCCGGCGTGGCCTGCCCGCGGAACCACGGCTCCGTGAACGAGAGCGAGTAGATCTGCGCGCGCGTGCCGTAGGTCTGGACCTGGAGCGAGAGCTGCTGCCCGTCGCCCGTCGGCATCCCGCCGTCGAAGCCCTGCAGGAGGTTCTGGACCGAGAAGTTGGCGAACGTCACCCGGGCCGAGAGGATCAGCCCGATCCCCGAGCCGCCGTAGCCGCCCGACAGCTCGAGCTGGTCCGACGACGTCTCGGCGAGGTTGTAGACGAGGTCGACCGTCTTGTCCTCCTCGTTGACGTTGATGGCCGGGCCGGCCCCGAAGCTGGCCGGGTCGAAGTAGTTGAGCGTCGACAGCTCGCGCACGCTCCGCTCGATGGCCTGCCGGCTGTAAGGCTGGCCGGGGACCGTCCGGAGCTCGCGGCGGATGACGTGCTCCTTCGTCCGCGTGTTGCCCGCGATGCGGACCTCGCCGAACTCGTAGACCTCGCCCTCGGTGATCTCGAAGTAGAGGTCGAGCGAGTCGCCCGGGGCCTCGACGATCTCGGGCGCGATGTAGAACTCGTAGTAGCCGCGGTCCTGGTAGAGGCTCGTGATGTCGGTCTTGTCCTGCGTGTAGTACAGGTTCTGCTCGATCCGCGTCCGGTCGTAGGCGTCGCCGGGCTGGAGGCCGAGGGCGAACTGGAGCTGCTCGTCGGTGTAGAGCGTGTTCCCCTCGAAGACGATGTCGCGGATGTGGTACTGCGGGCCCTCCTCGACCGCGATCTGGACCACGAGCTCCTCCTCGCCGTCGGCCGTCGTCTCGGTGAACACGGAGTCGCTGACGACGCGGGCGCCGTAGTAGCCGCGATCGTTGTAGAACCGGATGAGGCTGGCGAGGTCCTCCTGGAAGCCCTCGTCGTCGAACGTCTCGCGCTTCCAGAAGCGCCACCAGCGC
>CAXRFJ010000382.1:0-4057 GCA_964229475.1 Rubrivirga sp. | reverse complement strand
CCCACGCGGGCGATACGCCCGCGGCGGTGCCGGACGGGTCCCCCGCGTCGTCACCCGCGCCGACGCCGTGGCGACGCGGCGCGGGTCCCGACGCCCCGGCACCCCCCCCCGCGCCCCACGCGGCGAGGAGGGTCAGACGGAGACGACGCGGGGGAGGATCGCAGGGCGTTGGAGGCGCGCGAGGGGGGCCGGGGGCGGGCGGGGGCCGGACCGCTCCTCGGCCGGGCGGGCGGGCCCCGGGCGGCGCGGGGCCGTGGCGCGGCCGCCGGCGCGGCGCCCGGCCAGCCCGCGGCCCGGGGGCCCGGCCCCACGCCAGGCGCCCCCCTCGGCCTCGGCGCCGCGGCGGGGCCCCCGGGACGGGACGCGGGCCATTCCCCGGGACTCCGTGAACCCCGGCGCGGCGCCGCCGTTGACGAGGCGGCCTGTCCCCCACCCCATGCCTGCCCCCGTCCCGGGCGACGTCCTCGTCGCCGAGCCTCCCATGGCGGACCCCAACTTCCGCCGGACCGTCGTGCTCCTCTGCGAGCACACCACCGAGGGGTCGTTCGGCCTCGTGCTCAACCGGCCGACCGGCCTCGCGCTCTCCCAGGCCACCGACGAGGCGTTCCCGTTCGACGCCGAGCTGTGGATGGGCGGGCCCGTCCAGCCCGACACGCTCCATTACCTCCACCCCGACGGCGACCTCGACGGCACGCTCCCCGTGCTCGACGACGTGTTCTGGGGCGGCGACTTCAAGGCGCTCCGCGGCGCCATCGAGGGCGGCTGGGTCGACCCCGAGCGCGTCCGGTTCTTCGTCGGCTACTCGGGCTGGGGCGCGGGCCAGCTCGACGCCGAGGTCGACGAGGACGCCTGGATCGTGCTCCCCGGCTCGGCCGACCTCGTCTTCGCCGACGGCGACGACGCCCTGTGGCGCCAGGTCCTCCGCCAGCTCGGCGGCGAGTACGCCCTCCTCTCGACGTTCCCGGACGACCCGCGCCTGAACTGAGGTGGCGGCCCTGACGCACCGGCTCGCGCGGCCCGGCGACCTCCCCGCCCTCCGCGCCCTCGCCGACGCGGCCATCACCGACCTCCAGACCGCGTTCCTCGCGCCCGCCCAGGTCACCGCCAGCCGGGCGCTCATGGGGATCGACACGCTCCTCGTCGACGACGGGACGTACTACGTGGTCGAGGACGGGGGCCGGATCGCGGGCTGCGGCGGGTGGAGCCGGCGCGCGACGCGGCCCGCGTCCGGGCCATGTACACGCACCCCGACCACGTCCGCCGGGGCGTCGGGCGGCGGATCCTCGCGGTGTGCGAGGCGGCGGCCGCCGCCGAGGGCTTCCGGGCGGCCGAGCTGATGGCGACTCTGGCCGGGGAGCCGCTCTACCGGGCCTGCGGCTACGAGCCCGTCGAGGACGTCGTCGCCCCCCGCGGCGGGGCCCCCGTGCCTCTCATCCGCATGCGGAAGCCGCTGGCCGGCCCCTAGGCGTCACGCCTCGGCCGTCGTCATCTGGCGGAGCACGTCGAGGACGCGGTCGATCCCGGCCGACTTGTCGAAAAAGTGGTCGGCGCCGGCCGCGAGGCACGCGCTCCGGTACATCGCGTCGGCGTGGTTGGTCAGGACGATGACGCGGGGCCGCGGGCCGCCCGTGCGGAGGCGCTGGAGCGCCGTGAGGCCACCCATGACGGGCATCTGGAGGTCGAGCACGACCACGCCCGGCGCGTGGGCCTGGACGCCGTCGAGCGCCTCCGCCCCGTCGGCGGCCTCGGCGACGACCTCGACGCCGTCGACCTCCCGGATGGCGTCGCAGAGGAGACGGCGGAGGAGGGACGAGTCGTCGGCGACGAGGACGCGAACGGGGCGGGGCATCGAGTGCTGGCGAGACCGGGGGATGCGTCATCCTACGGAATCGCGCGGCCGGGGACGCAGTGCGGGGGCGTCCCGGGGACCGCGGCCGCGTGTCGGCGGACGGCCCGGCCCCGCGTCGTCGTCCGTCCTACACGCCGGCCCGCGGCGCGGCCCTAGTCGACGAGGCCGTTCTCGAGGGCGTAGCGCGTGATCTCCGAGTTGTTCGACATCCCCATCTTCTGGAGGAGCCGGCTCCGGTACGTCGAGACGGTCTTGACGCTGAGCGAGAGGTGCTCGGCGATGCCGCCCACCGTCATGCCCGACGCGATCAGGCGGAGGACCTGGTACTCGCGGTCGGAGAGCGCGGCGTGGGGGTCCTCGTCGGGGTCGGCGTCGAGCGCGTCGAGCAGCGACGCCGCCAGGTTCTGGGTGAGGTACCGCTTCCCGGAGGCCACGCGGCGGACGGCCTCGACGAGGTCGGCCTCGGCGCTCTCCTTGGTGAGGTAGCCCATGGCCCCGGCCCGGACGACGCGGACGGCGTACTGGTCCTCGGGGTGCGCCGAGAGCACGAGGATGGGCAGGCGCGGGAACTCGGCCTTGATCGACTTGACGAGGTCGAGCCCGCTCGGGCCCGGCATGCTCATGTCCATGACCACCACGTCGACGCGCTCGTCGCGGACGAGGCGGAGCAGCTCGTCGCCGGAGGACGCCTCGCCGACCACGCGGAAGTCGTCCATCTCGCGGAGCAGCTCCGCCAGCCCGCGGCGAACGAGGACGTGATCGTCGGCGATTGCGATCCGTGTCATGGTGTGTCGGGAGCTCCCCCGGGCGGTTCGTGGTGGTGCGGCAACGTACACTCTACGACGGTGCCCCGCCCGCGGACCCCGCGGACCTCGAGCGTCCCGCCCTGGGCCCCCGCCCGCTCGCGCATCCCGACGAGGCCGAGCGAGCGCCGGCCGGTCCGCTCGGCGTCGAACCCCCGCCCGTCGTCGGCCACGACGAGGCGGACGGTCTGGGGCCCGAGCACGAGCGTGACGGCGACGGACGCGGCGCGGGCGTGCCGGGCCACGTTCGTGAGCGCCTCCTGCAGCACGCGGAACGCGGCCGTGGCGACCTCGGCGGGCGGCTCGGTCGCCCCCTGCACGTCGACACGGCACGGCGTCCCGGTCCGCTCCTCGAACCGGCCGGCCTGCCACTCGACGGCCGACGCCAGCCCGAAGTCGTCGAGCACGCCGGGCCGGAGGTCGGAGGCGATCTGGCGGACGTGGCGGATCGTCTCGTCGATGGTCTCGCGGACGTCGCCGAGGCGGGCCTGGGCGGCCTCGTCGTCCGGGTAATGGCGGCCGAACCAGCCGACGCCGAGCCGGATCGCCGTGAGCTGCTGGCCGAGCACGTCGTGGACCTCGCGCGACAGCCGCGTCCGCTCCTCCTCGCGGACCTCCTGGAGGTGGGTCGCGAGGGCGCGGAGCTCGGCCTTCGACCGCTCCAGGGCGCCCTCGTTCTCGCGGAGCACCGTCACGTCGCGGAGCATCGAGAGGATCTCGCCCCCCTCGATCGGCGCCATCCGGACCTCCCGGTAGTACGTCCGCCCGCCGATCTGGACCTCGTAGTCGTACGACACGACCTCGCCGGTCGCGAGCAGGCGGTCGCGGGCCTCGAGGAACTTGTCCGCCAGCGGCTTCGGGATGATGTCCTGGAGCCGCTGGCCCAGCATCTTCTCGGCCGGGAACTCGGTCGCGAACACCTCCGGCACGTGGAAGTCGAGCACGAGGCCGTCGGCGGCGAGGCGCGAGACGACGTCGGGGAGCGCGCGGACGATGGTCTGGAAGCGCGCGCGCGACGCCTCGAGCCGCTGCTCGGTCGCGATCTGCTCCGTCACGTCGCGCGTCGTGACGATCCCCAGCGGCTCGCCGTCGGGGCCGCTGGCCGCCCGCCCGCGGCTCTCGACGATCCGCTGCGGCCCGCCGGGCGGGAGGATCCGGTAGCGGAGGCTGGCGGCCTCGCCCGACCGGAACCCCTCGGCCATCGCCGCGAGCACCGCCGGCAGGTCGTCGGGGTGGACCGACTCGAGCGACGGCCCGGAGACGATCTCGTCGGCCGTCCGGCCCACCTGGTCCTCGGCCGACGGGCTCGCGTAGATCGTCCGGCCCTGCGCGTCCGAGACCGTGATGAGGTCGGTCGCGCTCTCGACCATCAGCCGGTACAGCTCGGCGTCGGCGCGGACGCCCT
>CAXRFJ010000381.1:0-11621 GCA_964229475.1 Rubrivirga sp. | reverse complement strand
GCCAAGCTACCGCCGCCGCGCCCCGGTGCGCCCGCCTCGGCGCCGAGGCGTAGCGACTCAGAGCATCCGGGCCGGCACCGCCAGCATCACGCCCCACGTCACGAACGCCAGCGCGAAGAGGGCGCCCGCGACGACCGGCGTCGCCTCCAGCATCCTCAGGTTCGACAGGATCACCCACCAGTCGTGGAACACCCGGTCGCCGCCGAGCAGCGGCAGCGCCCGCACCTGCGCGTCGGCCGCGTAGACCGACACGTCGACGAAGTTCTGCCCGAGCAGGAGCAGCGCCAGCTGCGTCCCGATCCGGTTGCCCCAGTACACGCCCTGGTACACGAACAGCGCCGGCAGCATGAGTTGGAGCATCGATCCGCCGGCCGCGTGGACCGTCGTCCCGAACCAGCGGAAGACGAAGTGCCCCGCCTCGTGGACGATCAGGTTCCACGAGTGGACCAGCACCCACAGCGGGTTCGGGTCGACGGTGTGCTCGCCGAACGCGAAGAGGGCGCACAGCGGCAGCAGGCCGATCCCGAACAGGTACGGCGTGACCTGCTCCTTCCGGGGGAGGCGGAGTGTCGCCATGCCGGAGATATCGGCGGGTGAGGCGCGCAGCTTAGTCGGCACACCGCCGGCGCCGCGGCGTCGTTACCCTGCCGCGATGTCCGACGCCTCCCTCCTCTCCCCCGCCGAGCTCGCGCAGATCGACTCGTTCGAGCTCCGCGCGCGGGCCGTCGTCGAGGGCTTCATCACGGGCCTCCACAAGAGCCCGTACCACGGGTTCTCCGTCGAGTTCGCCGAGCACCGGGCCTACAACCCCGGCGACCCGCTCCGCCACGTCGACTGGAAGGTGTACGGCCGGAGCGACCGGCTCGTCGTCAAGCGCTACGAGGAGGAGACGAACCTGCGGCACTACGTCGCGCTCGACACGTCGGCCTCGATGCGGTACGCGGGGCAGTCGGGCATCTCGAAGCTGGAGTACGGCGCGACGCTCGCGGGCGCGCTCCACGTCCTGATGGCCCGCCAGCGCGACGCGACCGGGCTCATCGCCTTCGACCGCGACGTCCACACGATCGTGCCGCCGCAGACGAAGCGGTCGCACGTCCGGACGCTCCTCGCGCGGCTGGCCCAGCTCGCCGAGGGCCACGAGGGCGACACCGAGACCCACGCCGCCGCGGCGCTCCAGTCGATCGCCGAGCGGATTCCGCGCCGCGCGCTCGTCGTCGTCGTGAGCGACCTGTTCGAGACGTCGTCGGGCGCCGACGAGACCGTCCGGGCGCTCCGGCACCTCCGGCACCGCGGCCACGAGGTCGTCGTGTTCCACGTCCTCGACGCCGCGACCGAGCGGCGGTTCGACTTCGAGGACCGGCCCGTCCGCGTGAAGGACCTCGAGACCGGCGAGGAGCGGACGCTCCAGCCGGCGCAGGTCCGCGAGGGCTACCGCGAGGCGGCCGAGGCCTTCGTCGCCTCCGTCCGCCGCGCCTGCCGCGAGGCCGGCGTGGACTACGAGGTGCTCGACACGGCGCGCCCCTACGCCGACGCGCTCCGCGCCTACCTCGACAAGCGCCGCCGGCTCTACTAGCGCTCCCGAGCGCGCGACCGAGGCGGAGGCGCCCCGTCGCATCCCCCCCCCGTCCGCCTCGGCGGCGACGTGCGCCCGGCCGAGAGGCTACCAAACCGGCGCGGGGCCCCGGCGCTTTCGCACCGGGGCCCCGCGGGACCTAGCTGCTGCTGAGGGACGAGCCCTTAGCGAGCGAGCGTGATCTGGCCGCTCCGGGTCCAGGTCTCCGACGCGCCAACCGCGTTGAGGCGGAAGACGTAGACGCCGGAGGCGAGGCCCGAGCCGTCGAGCTCGACGCGCTGGTCGGCGCCGGCGGTCATCGCACCCTTGTCGATGCTGACCACGCGGCGGCCCATCACGTCGTAGACCTCGAGGCTGACCTCAGCCGCCTCGGGGAGGTCGAAGCTGATGGCCGTGCGCGCGCTGAACGGGTTCGGCTGGTTGCCGTTGAGCGCGAACTCGGTCGGGATCTCACCCTCGTTGGCGACCGGGCGGTTGCCCTGGGTCAGGCCGTAGGTGAAGAGCGTGCCCTGGGGACCGAGGAAGGCCTCGGCGCCCTGAGCGATCACGACCGGGTCGCTGTCCGTCGCACCGTCCAGGAGGAGGAAGTTGTCGTACACCTCCGAGACGAGGGTCCACGGGTTCGTGGTCTCGTCACCGAACTGGCGGCGGATGAGCGTGAGCTCGTCGACCGTCGCGATGCCGTCGTTGCTCGGCGACGCCAGCGTGTAGCCGTCGTAGCGGGCCTCGACGTTGAAGAACGTCCCCGAGCCGAGGCTCGGATCCGACCGGACGAGCCAGTAGAAGTTGGCCGGCTCGTCGACCTGAGTGCCCTGGGCGCTCGTGATCGGGAGGCCGAGCGTGCCACCGGCGAACTCGTCCACGAAGGAGACGGTCACGTTGCGGCGGCCGAACGACTGGCTCTGCGAGATGCTCTCGAAGTCGAGGACGAACTCGGCGTAGCCCTCGTCCCCCTCGTCGGCGGTGCCGACCGGGTAGACGACGCGGCCCGGCGTGATGTCGTCGGACTCGTCGCTCGGGTCGGAGTAGATCCGCTTCCGGACGTTGCCCTGGACGAAGGACATCGGGAACTGCGTCGTCGCCGGGACGAAGACGAAGCCCTGGCCCTCGTCGGACGTGGCGCTGCCGGCGAGCCGGTTCGTGTGGTCGAGCCGCACGAAGAGGTCGTTCGGCTCCGACGGGTCGCCGACCACGAACACGCCCATCTCGAGGATGAGGGTCTCGTCGTCGAAGTAGCTCCCACCGCGGGCGGAGAAGATGCCGCCGGAGGTGAAGTCGTCGTCGAAGACGAGCGGGGAGCCCGCGAGGGTCACCGTCGTCGTCGAGGTCGCCTTCGCGATCCGGAGGTCGACGCCGTTGCCGAACGTGGCCACGCCCGTGTCGGTGTTCGGCGTCACCGTGAGGGTGGCGTCCGCGTCACCCACGAAGGAGAGCGAGGAGTAGTTCGGGTTGATCGTCGACTCACCGATGATCCGGTTGCCGCCGCCCGCGCTGTTGAACAGGCCGCGGTCGTTGACGATCGTGGCGTCGCCCATCACGGCGAGCTCGTTCGTGTTGAGGTCGAGCGTGCCGTTGATGACGGCCGTCATCACGGTGTACGGGTCGTCGACCGCGTTGAAGCGGGCGTCGGCCGTGACCGTGAACGTCTGGACGTTCTCCGTCGCGAGGACGTTGAGGTCCGTGTACGGGTTGACCGTCCCGTCCTCGTTGGTCGTGAGGTTGATCGGGCCGTCGATGACGAGCTCCTGGTCGGTGTCGTTCTCCGGCTCACCCGAGCCGTCGAACTGGACCGAGTAGCCGTCGTCGACGATCAGGGTCGGGACGAAGCCGTCCTGGCCCATGAGCGTGACCGCGTAGTCGCCGTCCGAGTCGTCCTCCGAGTCGGCGTCGAGGACGCCGGTGAGACGGAGGGTCGTCGTGACGAGGATGTCGGCGTCGAGGCTCGTGACGTCGCCGTTCGTGTCACCCGGGTGGAAGACCGGGATCGTGATCGCGCGCGGGGCGCTGGCGGCGGCGTTGATCGTGAGGTCGTCCGACGCGGGCCAGACGGCGCCCGTGCCGATCACGTCGCTGTACAGGTTCAGACCCGACGGGCCCTCGAGGAAGAAGACGTTCCCCTGGGTGTCGAGCGTCCCGACCTCGATCGTCTCACCGTCCGCCGTCAGCTCGACCGGGGTCGAGAGGATGAGCGTGGTGTTGCCGAGGTTGACGTCGCCGTTGATGTTGCCGTAGACGTCCTGGTTGAAGCTGTCCGTCGGGTCGCTGTCGCTGTCGCGGACGAGCCCGATCGTGAGCGTGCCGCCCTGCGCGGCCGACGTGAAGTCGCCCTCGCCGAGGTCGCCGTTGATCGCGCGGAGCATCGAGAGCTCAGCGGTGGCCCCCTCGTTGAGGAGGACGCGCGCGTTGATCACCGACTCCGTCGTGGCGCCGGTCGTGCCGGTCACGGCCGTCTGGGTGCCGGAGATGACCGAGCCGTCGAGGAGCACGAGGCGGCCGAGGCCGGCCCCGTCACCGTCGGAGTCGTCGATCGTGCCGTCGAGCACGTTGTCCGGGCCCGAGACGCGGAGGATCGCGTCGCCGAGCAGGTCGATGATCGCGTTCTCCTCGACCGTCGTCGAGCCGAGGACCGTGATGGTCTGGCCGTTGAGCTCGAGGGTCGCGGTCTGCGTCCCGGAGATCGCGGCGGTCTCGCCGTTGGAGACGAGGACGTCGCCCGAGATCGAGCCGTCGTCCACGACGCCGTCCGGCAGCGTGACCGTGGCGTTCGTGATCGTGACCGTGAGGTTCCGGATGAAGTCCGTGTCGAACTCGACGTCGGCGACGAAGGCCTGGAAGCCGTTGCCGCTGTTCGAGTCCTGGTACGTCAGGTCGTACTCACGCTCGTCGTCGTTGAACGTGCCCGGGCCCATGATCTGGGGCGGGTTCGCGGCCGCGATGTTCACGATGACGCCGGCGCTCGGGCCGATCGGCGAGACGTCCGACCCGGCGGCGACGTTGATGCCCCCCTGGAGGAGGATCAGCGCGCCGGAGAAGTCGAAGTCGCCCATGGCCGTGATCGACGGGCCGGAGACGAGGATCGAGCTGTAGACGGCCGGGCCGTTGTCGCTGTTGCCGCTGGCCACACCGCCGTTGGTGAACCGGACGGCGCCGCTGTTGTCGGAGTCCGACACGGTGCCGTCGACGATCGACTCACCACCCTGGGTGATGTTGACGAGGTTGCCGTTGAGGTCGACCTCGGCGTCGCCCGTCACGATGAACGGGATGACGTTGTTGACCGCGTTCGTGCCCGTGGCCGACGAGTTGACGGTGATGTCCTGGAGGAACGTCACCATCTTGACCTGGGTGGCCGTGTTGCCGGTCGCGTTGATGTGGAGCGAGTTGATCGTCAGGTTCGTGCCGGGCGCGAAGTCCGCGGCGGCCGTGCCCTCGAGGTAGAGGTTCAGCGGCGAGAAGTTGCCCCCGACGTTCGCCGTGCGGCGGAAGTTGCCCTCGACGACGAGGATCGTGTCGGTCGGGTTCTGCGCCACGACCTGGCCGCCCGTCTGGACGAAGGCGCCGCGGACGCGGTACCGGTCGAGGTCGTCGGCGTCCGGGTCCTCGTTCGGGAGGACGAACTGGCCCGAGTTGACCGTGACCGAGGCGGCCGAGTTGTTGGAGTCCGGCGTGAAGGACGTGTCGGACTCGAGGAGGTCGAACACGAGGCGACCGCCCGAGACGACGAGGTCGCCGACGGCGCCCTCACCGGTGATCCGGACGTTCCCGTTGATCGGGTCGTCGGCGCCGCTGCCGTCCACGACCGTGATCGTGCCGGCGACGGTGTTGCCGTCGCGGACGCGGAGCGTGATCGCGCCGCCGTCGTCGCCGAGCGTGAGGCCGCCGTTGAGCGTGAACGTGCGCGCGGCGTCGTTGACGGTCGAGGCGACCGAGCCGAGCGCGACGTCGATCAGGAGCGTCCCGGTCGCGATGTCGAGCGACGGCGGGAGGAGCGAGCTCTGCGTGACCGAGGCGTCGCCGTTGTAGCGGATGACCTCGGGGACCACGCCGTAGCCGACCGCGCCGGTGACCGACGCGTTCGTCTGCTCGACGACGTCGATCCCGTCGAGGGAGACGACGTTCGAGCCCAGCGCGACCGTGCCGCTCTGGAGGTCGAAGTCGCCGCCGCCGATGAACGAGAACATGCCGCCGCCCTGGGAGGCGAAGGTGAAGCTCGTCGTGGCCACGAGGAACTCGCCGCCGTCGACATCGAGCTCGACCTCGGTGTTGCCGTCCTGGTCGGGGCGGGCGAGGAAGGTGAGGTTCGCGGGCGACGTGATGTCGAGGTCCGCGTCGTACTCGCCGGCCTCGATCGAGATCACGCCGTTGTTGGCGACGAGCTGGAGCGCGCGGCCGATGGTCGCGACGGGGCCGTTGACACCGGCGTTGACGGTCGGCTGCTGGCCGGTGTTGCCGTCATCGCCGCCGTTCGCGTCGACGAAGATCGTCGACTGCGCAGACGCCCCCCCCGCTACCAAGAGCAGAAGGGCCAGCGCGGCCGCGGGATTAAGGAGCCGGCGGAGGCCGGTTCCGAGAGTAGAAGTACTCATCATGGAGTAAGGAGGAGGTGGGGGGTTGTAGAGTCGCACCTAGTTGAGTCGCACCCGGATCGGGGACGGCGCGGCCCGGCTCGCGGAGAGCCCGGCCATACTCAGCCCCTAAACTAGGGTGGAGCCGCCCGGATCCGCCACCCAAGAGGGCGGCGTGCCGCGGGCACATCGGGTGCCGCGCTGCCCTGCGCATATCGTGCCAATCGCCCACACGGGCACGCCCCCCCAAACGGCCCAGAAACGGCGGAGACGCCCGCGTCCCTGCGCATCCCGTGCGCACCCTGCGAACGCCGTTCGCGCGCGGCGCCCGCGACTTCTCCTTGACTTGACACCAGCACCCCGCCCGAACCGTTGACTCGACCCCGTTCCGCCCTTCCCCGTGTCGGCTTTCGCCCCCTCATGAAGAACCTACCCCTCCTCGCCGCCCTGCTCTGCGGGACCGTCGCCGCCCAGACGGCCCTCGACGACCCCGCCCTCGTCGGCCGCTACCAGGCCACGATCACGCCCGCCGAGCTCGCCGGCCACCTCTACGTCTACGCCGACGACTACCTGGCGGGCCGCGAGACCGGCGAGCCCGGCCAGCGGTTCGCCGCGCGGTACCTCGCCGGCGAGTACGCCACGATGGGCATCGCCCCGAAGGGCACCGGCGCCGACAACGGCAACCTCGGCCTCGCCCCCTACCTCCAGCCGTTCGCGCTCGAGCAGACGGCGCTCGCGCGCCTGACCGTCACGCTCTCGCGCGACGGCGAGGACCTCGGCACGACCGTGCTCGCCCCCGGCGCGACGGCCGACCCCGTCCTCGTCCCGGCCTTCGGGCGCCTCGACGGCGCCGCCCCCGGCCCCGTCGTGTTCGCGGGCGACGGCGCCAGCCTCGACGCGCTCGACGTCGACGGCGCCTACGTCGTGTTCACGCCCGGCGCCGACCAGGGCGCGGCGCGCGCGGCGTTCGCCGCGGCCCGGGAGATGGGCGCGCAGGCCGCCATCCTCGCCACGATCCCGACGAAGGACGCGCTGGCGGGCCGCGCCAGCGGCGCGTTCGGGAACGGCCGGCTCGCCCTCCCGGCCCTCGACGACGCCGAGGACGAGGGCGGCTTCCCGCCCATCCTCTTCACCTCGCGCGACCTGCTCGACCACATGATGGAGACGGCCGGCGTCGCCGCCGTCGACGGGGCCTACCCGACCGGCGACACCGGGCTGACGCTCGCCGTCGACGCCGAGTACGAGACCACGACCGTCATGAGCGAGAACGTCGTGGCCGTCGTCGAGGGCTCCGACCCCGACCTCAAGGACGAGTTCGTCGTCGTCTCGGCCCACCTCGACCACGTCGGCGACGACGGCGAGGGCGACGACGCGATCTACAACGGCGCCGACGACGACGGCTCGGGCACCGTTACGGTCCTCGAGATCGCCGAGGCGTTCCAGCGGGCCAAGGAGGACGGCGTCGGCCCGCGCCGGTCGATCCTGTTCCTCCACGTCTCGGGCGAGGAGAAGGGCCTCCTCGGGTCCGAGTACTACGCCGACCGCGAGCCGCTCGTCCCCCTCGAGAACACGGTCACGAACCTCAACATCGACATGATCGGCCGGTACGACCCCGAGCGCGGGTTCGACACCACCGACTACGTCTACATCATCGGCGGCGACCTCATCAGCCAGGACCTCTCGGACTGGAACGCGGCCGTCAACGACGCGACCGGCACCGACCTCTTCCTCTCGGACCGGTTCAACTCGCCCGACGACCCGAACCAGTTCTTCCGCCGGAGCGACCACTGGAACTTCGGCAAGTACGACGTGCCGTTCATCTTCTACTTCACCGGCACGCACGAGGACTACCACGGCGTCGGCGACGAGCCGGACAAGATCGACTACGAGCGGATGGCCCGGATCGGGCGGCTCATCTTCGGAACGGCCTGGGAGGTCGCCAACCGGACCGAGCGGCCGGCCGTCTCGGGCGTCGGCTTCAACTAGGCCCGCCTCGACGTCCCCGCGGCGCCCCCGAGGCGGCCCCGCCCGGCGCGACCCGGGCGGGGCCGTCGCGTATCGTACGCATCTGTTCCCCCGCCCCGCCCGTGCTCGACCGCGTCCACTCCCTCGCCGACGACGTCTTCCCCGAGGTCGTCCGCCTCCGCCGCCTCATCCACCGCCGGCCCGAGCTGGCGTTCGAGGAGCACGAGACGGCCGCGCTCATCGCGGAGACGCTCCGCGGGATCGGCCTCGACCCGACGGAAGGCATCGCGACGACGGGCGTCATCGCCCATATCCAAGGCGGTCGGCCCGGCCCCACCGTCGCGCTCCGGGCCGACATCGACGCGCTCCCCATCCGCGAGGCGACCGGCCTCGACTTCGCCTCCGAGGTCGACGGCCGGATGCACGCGTGCGGCCACGACGCCCACACGGCGATGCTGCTGGGGGCCGCGCACATCTTGCACACGCTCCGCGACGACCTCGCGGGCACCGTCCGGCTCGTGTTCCAGCCGAGCGAGGAGAAGGCGCCCGGCGGCGCGTCGGTGATGATCGAGGAGGGCGTGCTCGGCGAGATGTCCGGGCACGGGCCGGTCGAGCGGATCTTCGGCCAGCACGTGTTCCCCGACCTCCCGGCCGGCACGCTCGGCGTCCGCCCCGGCACGTTCATGGCGAGCGCGGACGAGCTCTACCTGACGGTCCGAGGGACAGGCGGGCACGCCGCGGCGCCCCACCTCCTCACCGACACGGTCCTCGCCCAGGCCCACATCCTGACGGCGCTCCAGGCCGTCATCAGCCGGAACCGGCCGCCGGGCGTCCCGTCGCTCCTGTCATTCGGCCGCGTGATCGCCGAGGGCGCGACGAACGTGATCCCCGACGAGGTCCGCCTCGACGGCACGTTCCGCTCGATGGACGAGGACTGGCGCGTCCGGGCCCACGACCTCATCCGCCGCACGGCCGAGAAGACAGCCGAGGCGCTCGGGGTCACCTGCGAGGTCCGGATCGTCGTCGGCTACCCGGTCCTGCGGAACGACGAGGCCGCCGCCGCGCTCGTCCGCCAGACGGCCGTCGACTACGTGGGCGAGGAACGGGTGGTCGACCTCCCGATGTGGTACGCGTCGGAGGACTTCGCCTTTTACACGGAGCGGGTCCCGGGCGCGTTCTCCGTCCTCGGCGTCGGCAACGAGGCGGAGGGGATCACGCACGGGCTCCACACGCCGAAGATGACCGTCGACGAGGAGGCGCTGCGGACGGGCACGGGCTTCCTCGCCGCGCTCGCCGTCCGCCAGCTGGCCGGGTAGCCCCGCCTCGGCGCCGTGGCGGAGGCCCTCAGGCCGGGCGGTAGGCGCGGCTGACGAGCTTCCAGCGGCCGCTCCGGAAGCGGACGTACGTCACGGCCGCCGGCACGCCGGTCTCCAGCAGCAGCGCCAGCCCGAGCCCGGCCACGCCGAGCGCGGTCGTCGCCCCGAGGTACGCGGCCGGCAGCACGAACCCGACGAGGGCGACGACGTGCCCGACGAGCGGCCACCGCGTGTCGCCGCTCGCGCGGAGCGGGCCCTTCGCGCCGGTCACGACGCCCCACAGCACGACGCTCACGCACGTCACGCGGACGAGCGCGACGGTCGTCGGCAGGACGGCGGGGTCGCTCACGAACAGGCGGCTGAACGGGACGGCGAACACGAAGACGGTCGTCGCCGCGAGCGCGTAGACGGCGACGGCGATGCGGAGCGCGTCGCGGGCGTAGGCGCCGGCCTCGCCCTCGCGGCCCGTCCCCAGCGACTGCCCGACGAGGCTGCTCGACGCCAGCCCGAAGCCCCACCCCGGCGTGTTCATGAGGTCGCGGATCCGGAGGGCGACGACGAACGCCGCCGCGACGTCCGGCCCGAACAGGCTCACGATGGCGAGGAGCGGGAACTGGCCGCCGTTCTGGACGAGGTTCGTCAGCGCCAGCGGCGTGGCGATCTGGACGAGGTGCCGGGCCGTCGTCGGGTCCCACCGGAGCGCGTCGTGCCCGAGCCGCACCGGCAGCGCGCCGACGCCCGGCAGCCGCCCGCGGCTCAGCCCCCACGCGAACGCCGCCGTGCCCGCCGCGCTCGCGACGACGGTCCCGAGCGCCGCGCCGACCCCGCCGAGGCCGGCGCCGAAGATGAGCCACGCGTTGAGCCCGACGTTGAGGACCGCCCCACCGGCCCGGATGAGCATCGGCGTCTTGGCGTCACCGGCGGCCACGAGCGCCCGGCTGGCGACGAGGTTGAGCGCCGCGAACGGCATCCCGAGGCTCGCCACGCGGAGGTACTCCGCCCCGAGGGCGACCGCCTCGGCGCCCGAGCCGACCAGTCCGACGAGCGGCTCGGCGAACACGCCCACCGCCGCCGCCAGCGGGACGACCACCGCGAGCGCCAGCGCCGCGCTCGTCGTCACGGCCCCGCCGACGGCGTCGCCTCGCCCGGCGCCGACGCGCTGCGACACGAGGCTGAGCGTCCCGCCCGCGATCCCGCCGCCGACCATGAACGCGAGCAGCCAGAACGGCGTCGCGTACCCGACGCCCGCGATCGCCGCCGTCCCGAGCGCGGTCCCCACCATCGCCACGTCGGCCGTCGACTGCGACATCCGGGCGAGGCCGGTCACGATGCGCGGCCATGCGAGGTCGGAGACGCGCCGCGCGCGCCGCGTGCTCACGAGGCCGAGCGCCGCCAGCGCGAGCCCGACGCGGTCGACGGCGAGGCGGATCGGGGCGAGGAGGACGTCGAGCATGCCCCGTCGTGTATCCCGCCCGCCGTGGGCTGTTCGGAAGGTGGCGGGCGGAAGGGCGTTCTCGCCCGGACCTTCATCGCGCCTGTCCGCGCCCTTTCCACAAGCGGCCGACTCCCTCCGCCTCGGGCTCTCCATGGACCTCCCGGAGCGGGCGGGGCGATCCCCGAGACGGGCGGCGGCGGCGAACGGCACCGTAGAGGTCGCGTTGTCCCTTCCCCTCTCCCCTCCCGTCTCATGAAAGCCATCCAGCTCGACCGGTTCGGCGCCCCCGACGTCCTCCAGCTCCGCGACGTCGCCGACCCCGAGGCCGGCCCCGGCCAGGTCCTCGTCCGCGTCCACGCCGCGTCCGTCAACCCCGTCGACACCAAGATCCGGCAGGGCAACGACTACGGGATCGAGCCGCCCATCGTGCTCGGCTACGACGCGGCCGGCGTGGTCGAGGCCGTCGGCGACGGCGTCGAGGACCTGCGGGTCGGCGACGAGGTGTTCTACACGCCCGCCCTCAACGCGACCGGGACCTACGCGGAGCTCCACGCGGCCGACGCCGAGCACGTCGTCGTCAAGCCGGCGTCGCTGTCGTTCGAGGAGGCCGCGGCGATCCCGCTCGCGGCGTGCACGGCGTGGCAGGCGCTCGTGACGCGGTGCCGGCTGGAGGTCGGCGAGCTCGTGCTCATCCACGGCGGCGGCGGGGTGGGCCACTTCGCGGTCCAGATCGCGCACGCGGCCGGGGCCGAGGTCGTGGTCGTGGGCAA